>NZ_JBHWBP010000080.1:0-28361 GCF_042735575.1 Streptomyces sp. NPDC059564
TTCTTTACCCACCCCCCCCCCGCCCCCCCCCCCGCCGCCGGGCCGCGGGCCCCCCGCCGTGTTCCGGCACGTATATGCGCTCGATAGGGCATCGATAGCGCCCTCTTCAAGGATGGGCGACACCTGACCACGCGAAGGGAACAGCGATGAGCGAACAGCAGAACGAGACCCAGCGGGACACCGTCTACCGCGTCGTCCTCAACGACGAGGAGCAGTACTCGATCTGGTGGGCCGACCGCGACCTGCCCGCCGGCTGGCACGCCGAGGGCACCGAAGGCACCCGCGAGGAATGCCTCTCCAAGATCACCGAGCTGTGGACGGACCTGCGCCCCGCGAGCCTGCGCCGCCGGATGTCCGCGGGCTCCGCGGCCTGACCACCCGGACGTTCGAGCCACCCGGGCCCCCGGGCCCCGGGAAGCGGCCGACGCCCCACCCGATCCCGATGAAGGAGAGAACGTGAACGACCGTACGCAGTCGGGATCCGCCCCCGGCCGTCCGCTGCTGCCCGGCCTGTTCAGGGCCCAGGCCGCCCGCACCCCCGAAGCCCCTGCCGTGCTGGCCGCCGACGCGGTCGTCTGGACGTACGCCGGCCTGGAGCGCCGCGCCGTCCGCTACGCCGCCGCCCTGCGCGCCGGCGGGGTGGCCCCCGGCGACTTCGTCGGCGTCTGCCTGCCGCGCGGCCCGGAGCTGATCGCCGCGCTGCTCGGCGTCTGGTTCGCGGGCGGCGCCTACGTCCCGCTCGACCCCGCCTACCCAGAGGCCCGGCTCGCCCTCGTCCTGGAGGACGCCGGCGCGGCCGTCGTCCTCGCGGGCCACGGCACCGCCGCGCGGCTGCCCGCCGGCCTCACCGTCCTGGACATCGCCGACGCCCCGGACTCCGTGCCCACCGCCGAGGCAGCCGCCTTCCCGCTCGCCCCCGACGCGGCCCGGCCCGCGTACATCCTGCACACCTCGGGTTCCACCGGCCGCCCCAAGGGCGTCCTCGTCCCGCACGGCGGCATCGCCAACCGGGTCCGCTGGCTGGCCCACCGTCACAAGCTGGGTCCCGCCGACCGGTTCCTGCTCAAGACCACCGTCGGCTTCGACGCCGCCGGCCTGGAGCTCTTCTCGCCGCTGATCAGCGGGGGAGCGGTGGCCGTGGCGCCCGAGGACGCCGAACGCGACCCGGCCGCGCTGCTGCGCGCCGTCGGCGACCACCGGGTCACCGTCCTGCAGGGCGTCCCGTCCGTGTACCGGCGGCTGGCCGAACAGGCCGGCTGGGAGCGCGCCACCGCCCTGCGCCTGATCTTCAGCGCGGGCGAGCCGCTGCACGCCGAACTCTGCCGCGCGCTGGCCGAACTGGCCCCGCGCGCCGAGATCTGGAACACCTACGGACCCACCGAAGCCTCCGTCGACATCACCGAGCACCGCTGGGACCCGGCCCAGCAGACCGGCGCCGTCCCCATCGGCCGGCCCATCGCGAACATGCGGGCCCTCGTCCTCGACCCGGCGGGCCGGCCCGTCCCCGTCGGCGTCCCCGGCGAACTCCACGCGGGCGGCATCGGCCTCGCCCTCGGCTACCAGGGCCGGCCCGACCAGACCGCCGAGCGCTTCGTGCCCGACCCGTACGGTCCGCCCGGCGAGCGGCTCTACCGCACCGGCGACCGGGTCCGCTGGCAGGCCGACGGCACCCTGGAGTACCTCGGCCGCCTCGACCACCAGGTCAAGGTCAACGGCGTCCGCATCGAGACCGGCGAGGTCGAGGCCGCCCTGGCCGCCCACCCCTGGGTGCGCGCCGCCGTCGCCGCCGCCGTGCCCGACGGCTCCGGCGGACACCGCCTCGTCGCCTGGGTCCAGTCCCGCGGCGAGCGGCTGCGCCCCGAGGAACTGCGCACCTTCCTGCGCCGCTCCCTGCCCGACCCGCTGATCCCGTCCCTGTACGTGCCCGTCGCCGACTTCCCGCTCACCGCCAACGGCAAGATCGACCGCTCCGCCCTGCCCGAGCCCGCCTCCGCGGCCGCCGAGGCGCGGGCCCCGCACGTCCCCGTGCGCACCGCCGCCGAGCGGGTCGTCGCCGAGCAGTGGGCCGCCCTCCTGGGCATCCCCGCCGCCCGGATCGGCGCCACCAACGACTTCTTCCAGCTCGGCGGGGCCTCCCTGCTGCTGAGCCAGCTCGCCCAGGCCCTGTCCGGCGCCTGCGGCACCGCGGTCCCGCTGCGCGCGCTGTTCACCGCCACCACCGTGGAGGCCCAGGCCGCGCTGCTCGCCGGCGCCCCCGCGCTCACCGGGACCTCCGCCCCCGCCGCCGACCGGGCCGCCGACGAGACCGTACGGCCCGTGCCGCGCGCCGACGCCGGGCTGCCGCTCTCGCCCGGCCAGCAGGGCCTGTGGCTGATGGACCGGATGCGCCCCGGCAGCGCCGAGTGGAACGCGCCCGTCTTCCTCACCCTGCCCCACCACTACACCGACGAGACCGTCGCGGCGGCCCTGACCGCGCTCGCCGAGCGGCACGAGATCCTGCGCACCCGCTACGTCTTGCGCGCCGCCGAGCCCGTCCAGATCGCCGACCCCGCACCGCGCGTGGAGCTGCGCAGCACCCGTACGGAGACCGCCGCGGCCCGCCACGCCCTGATCGAGGACGAGTTCGGCCGCCCCTTCGACCTGGAGAACGGACCGGTCTGGCGCGCCCTCACCGTCCGGGGCACGGGCTCCCTCCACCTGGTCCTGTCCATCCACCACATCGCCTGCGACGGCTGGTCCTCGGTCGTCCTCGAACGCGATGTCCTGGCCCTCGCCGAGGCCGCCCACCACGGCACCCGCGCCGAACTCCCCGCCCTGCCGGTCCAGTACGCCGACCACGCCGTCCACCAGCGCCGCCGCCTGGCCGGAGCGGCCGCGGCCGGGGAGCTGGCCCACTGGAAGCGGGCCCTGGAGGGGATCCTCCCCGTCGACCTGCCCGCCGACCGGCCCCGTCCGGCCGTCCGCGACGGCATCGGCGCCGCCCACGTCTTCACCGTCCCCGCCCCCCTCGCCGAGCGGGCCGCCGCCTACGGGCGCGGTCACGGCGCGACCCTCCAGCAGACCCTGCTGACCGTGTTCGGGACGCTCGTCGCCCGGCTCACCGGCCAGTGGGACGTGCCGGTCGGCGTGCCCGTCGCCGGGCGGGAGCGGCCGGAGGCCGCCGACGTCGTCGGCTTCTTCCTCAACACGCTGGTGATGCGCTGCGACGCCCCGGCCGACGCCACCTTCGAGGAGGCGCTGATCCGGGTCCGCGACACCGCGCGCAGCGCCTTCGCCCACCAGGACCTGCCCTTCGACCGGCTCGTCGCCGAGCTCGACGACGCCCGCGACCCCGGCCGGACCCCGCTCTACCAGGTCATGTTCGACCTGCACGAGGAGGGCCGGACCGGCACGGCCACCGCCGAGGACGACATCGAGGCCTTCCGCGGTGCCTGGCGCAGCGCCCGCACCGACCTCACCTTCGTGCTCCAGCGGCAGGGCGACGGCTCCCTGCTCGGCCTCGTCGAGTACGCCACCTCCCTGTTCGACCCGGCCACCGTCGAACGGTTCGCGGCCGGCTGGGTGCGGCTGCTGGAGTCCCTGGTCGACGACCCGCGGGTGCGGCTGGACCGGGCCGCCCTGCTCCCCGCCGCCCTGCGCGAGGAGATCCTCGCCCTCGGCCCCGGTGCCCCGGAGCCGGGCGCGGACCGGGCGGCCGACGACTGCGTGCACACCGTGGTCTCAGCCGTCGCCCGCGCCACCCCCGAGGAGACCGCCGTCGTCTGCGGCGGCGAGAGCTGGACCTACGGCCGCCTCGAACGGCGCGCCGAGGCCTTCGCCCGGCGGCTGCGCGAGCTCGGCGCCGGTCCCGGGACCACCGTCGCCGTCATGCTCGGCCGCACCCCCGACCTCGTCGCCGCCTACCTCGGCGTGTGGAAGACCGGCGCCGCGTACGTACCGCTCGACGCGGCCGCGCCCGTCGAACGCCTCGGCTACGTCCTGGACGACGCCGGAGCCCGCCTCCTCGTCTCCGACCTGGCCGGCGCCGCCCGGCTCCGCGGCCAGCACGACGGCCCCTGGCTGGCGGCCGACACCGACGAACGCCTCGCGGCCTTCGACTCCGCCGGTTTCGAGGGGACCGCACCGGGTACTGCCCGGGCCGACGTGACGCCGCCGCGCGGGGCGGCACCCGGGGCCGGTCACCCCGCCGACGGGCCCGTGGCTTCTCCGGCGCCCGGCGCGGCCTTCGCCGCCGCCCTTGCCGCGTGCAGCGACCCTGCGCTGGCCGCCGACGGGATCGACTCGTGGTCCCGTACCGCACGCCCGGCCGAGGGCCCCGCACAGCTGGCGTACGTCATGTACACCTCGGGGTCCACCGGGCGGCCCAAGGGCGTCGCCGTCGAGCACCGGACGCTGCTCGCCATGCTCCGTGCCTCGCGGGCCCACCTCGACTTCGGGCAGGGCCCCGACGACGCCTGGCTGGCCCTCGCGCAGCCCACCTTCGACATCTCCTGCACCGAGCTGCTGATGCCGCTCACCGCCGGGGGCCGGGTGGTCCTGGCCCAGGAGCGGGACCTCGCCGACCACGCCGCGCAGCTGCGCCTCATCGAGGAGCACGGCGTCAGCCACCTCCAGGTCGCGCCGCCCCACTGGCAGATGCTCATCGACGCGGGCCTCGGCCGGCGCCCCCTCGTCGGCCAGACCGGCGGCGAGCCCTGCCCGCCCGCCCTGGCCCGGGAGCTGTCCCGCCGCCTGCTGCGGTTCGTCAACGAGTACGGCCTCACCGAGACCACCATCGCCGCCACCCGCTGGGACGCCGACGACACCGCCACCTCCGTCCCCGTCGGCCGCGCCTACCCCCACGTCACCGCCCGGGTCCTCGACGCGTACCTCGAACCCGTCCCGTACGGCACCACCGGCGAACTGTGCGTCGGCGGCGCCGGTCTGGCCCGCGGCTACCACGGCCGCCCCGACCTGACCGCCGCCGCCTTCGTCCCCGACCCGTACGGCGCCCCCGGCGCCCGCCTCTACCGCACCGGCGACCGCGCCCGGATGCTGCCCGACGGCACCCTGGAGTTCGCCGGCCGCGCCGACGGCCAGGCCAAGATCCGCGGCCGCCGCGTGGAGACCGGAGAGGTGCAGGGCGTCCTCGCCGAGCACCCCGGGGTCGCCCAGTGCGCGGTCGTCGTCCACGGCACCGGCTCCACGGCCGCGCTCATCGGCTACTGGGTCCCGCGCGGCGACACCCCGCCCGGCGACGGGGAACTCCTCGACCACTGCGCCCGCCGCCTGCCGGACTACATGGTCCCCGCGCTGCTGGTGCCGGTCCCGGCGATCCCGCTCACCCGCCACAACAAGGTCGACGTCAAGGCCCTGCCCGCCCCCGACCTGGCCGCCGCCCTCTCCGACGAGCCGTACACCGCGCCCGAGGGCCCGGTCGAGGAGATCGTCGCCGAGATCTGGGCCGAGGTCCTCGCCGGGGAGGACGGCACCACCCGCCGGATCGGCGCCCGCCAGGGCTTCTTCCGGACCGGCGGCAACTCCGTCCTCGCCGCCCGCGTCATCGCCCGCCTCCTGGAGGAGTTCGACGTCGAGCTGCCGCTGCGCGCCGTCTTCGAACACCCGACCGTCGCAGGTCTCGCCGCCGCCGTCGAAGAGGCCGTGCGCGCCGAGATCGAGACCCTCGACCACTCCGAACTCGCCATCGCCCACAGGGAGTACCAGCCGTGACCGCACCCACCGCACCCACGCAGGAAGAGCTGCGGGCGGAACTGCTGCGCAGACGGCTCGCCGGACGCGCGGGCCGCACCGCGGGCCGCGGCCCGGCCCGCACCGGGATCCCGCGCGCCGACCGGCGGGCGCCGCTGGCGCTCTCCGCCGGCCAGCGCCAGCTGTGGTTCCTCCACCAGCTCGACCCGGACAGCCCCGAGTACCTGCTGCCCCTCGCGCACCGGCTGCGCGGCACCCTCGACGAGAGCGCCCTGCGCCGTTCCTTCGACGCGCTGGCCGCCCGCCACGAGATCCTGCGCACCCGCTACGTCCTCGACGGCGGCGAGCCCCGCCAGGTCATCGACCCGGCCGGCCCGGTCGACTACGCCGTCAGCGAGGTCACCGGCGTCGAGGAGGCCGGCCGCGACGCCGCCGCGGCCGCCTTCGCCCGGGCCCGCGCCACCGAGGTGTTCGACCTGGCCACCGAGGCCCCGCTGCGGGTCCGCCTGCTGCGCCTGGCCGCCGACGACCACGTCCTGGTCGTCGTCATGCACCACATCGCCTGCGACGCCCTGACCCGCCCGCTGATCCTCGCCGACCTCGCCGCCTGCTACCGCGCCGCGGGAGCGGTCACCGGCCCGCTGGACGGCGTACTGCCCGAACCGCCCGTCCAGTACGCCGACTACGCGGCCTGGATGAACGCCCGCCAGAGCGGTCCCGCCGCCGAGGCCGCCCTCGACTGGTGGCGCGGTCAGCTCGCCGGCACCGAACCCCTCGGCCTGCCCACCGACCGGCCGCGCCCCTCCGTCCGGGGCTGGGACGGCGCCGTCGCCGCGTTCGACGTGCCCGCCGCCGTCGCCGCCCGGCTGCGCGCCCTCGCCGAACAGGAGGGCGCCACCCTCTTCATGGTCCTGCTCAGCGCCTACCAGGCCCTGCTGGGCCGCTACACCGGCAAGCAGGACGTCGCCGTCGGCACCGCCGTCTCCGGCCGCACCCGCCCCGAGCTCCAGCGGATGGCCGGCTACGCCTACAACAGCCTCGTGCTGCGCGGCCGCTGGCAGGGCGACCCGGCCTTCCGGGAACTCCTCGCCGCGGGCCGCACCACCGTCCTGGACGCCTTCGACCACCAGGACACCCCCTTCGACAAGATCGCCGACGAGCTGGAGCCCGAGCGGGACCTGTCCACCACCCCGCTCTTCCAGGTGATGTTCGACCTGGCCTCCGGCCACGGCTCCGACAGCCCCGACCTGCCCGGACTCACCGTCAGCCCGGTCGCCGCCAGCGGCCGCATCGCCCGCTTCGACCTCACCATGCACCTCGCCGAGCGCGCCGACGGCTCCCTGCACGGCGCCCTGGAGTACGCCACCGACCTCTTCGAGGACAGCACCGCCGAGCGGATCACCGGCCACTACGCGGCCCTGCTCGCGGCCGTCGCCGAGCGGCCCGGCGCCCCCCTGTCCACCCTCGACTTCATCGGGGCCGCCGAGCGCGCCCTGCTGCTCGACGGCCCCGCCGAACCGGTCGGCGCCCCCGTGGACGCGGCCGCGCTGCGGCCCGTCTTCGAGACCATCGCCGAGCAGATCGCCGCCACCCCGGGCGCGGTCGCCGTCCGGCACGCGTCCGGCGACCTCACGTACGCCGAACTCGACGCCCGCGCCGACCGGTTCGCCCACCGCCTCGTCCAGCTGGGCGTACGCCCCGACGAGACGGTCGGCGTCCTCCTGGACCGCGGCCCCGACCTCGTCGCCGCCCTCCTCGGCATCTGGCGCGCCGCGGCCGCCTACGTACCGATCGACCCGGGCTACCCGGACGAGCGCATCGCCTTCATGCTCGGCGACACCGCCACCCGCCTCGTGATCACCCAGTCCCGGCACGCCGACCGCTTCGACGGCGCCGTCCTCGTCGTGACCGACGACCCGGCCGAGCGGACCGCCCTGGCCACCGCCGAGGCCGAACTGCCCACCTCCCACGACCTCGACCAGCTCGCCTACGTCATCTACACCTCCGGCTCCACCGGCCGCCCCAAGGGCGTCCTCATCGGCCACCGCGGCCTGGCCAACTACCTCACCTGGACGGCCGGCGCCTACGCCACCGCCGGGACCGGCGGCGCCCCGCTGTTCTCCTCCGTCGCCTTCGACCTCGGCGTCCCCGACCTCTACGCCCCCCTGATGACCGGTCAGCCCGTCCACCTGCTCCCGCAGGACTTCGACACCGCCGACCTCGGCACACTGCTGGCCGACGGGGGACCGTACGCCTTCATCAAGCTCACCCCCGGCCACCTCGACCTGCTCGCGCAGCAGCTCACCGACGAGCAGATCCGGGGCCTCGCCGGCCTGGTCATCGCCGCCGGGGACTCCTTCACCCACCGCCTCGCCGAGCGCTGGGCCGCCGCCGCGGGCCCCGGGGGCACCCGGCTCGCCGCCGAGTACGGGCCCACCGAGATCACCGTCGGCAACTCCGCCCACTTCCTGCCCGCCGACGGCGCCGCCCACGGCCCGGTCACCACCGAGCTCGTCTCCATCGGCCGCGCCATCCCCAACACCACCATGTACGTCCTCGACGAGGCCCTGCGCCCGCTGCCCCTGGGCGTCCCCGGCGAGGTGTGGATCGGCGGCGTCAGCCTGGCCCGCGGCTACGCCGGACGCCCCGACCTGACCGCCGAGCGCTTCCTGCCCGACCCGTACGGCGTCCCCGGCGCCCGGATCTACCGCACCGGCGACCTCGCCCGGGTGCTGCCCGACGGCAGCCTCGACTTCGTCGCCCGCATCGACCACCAGGTCAAACTCCGCGGCTACCGCATCGAACTCGGCGAGATCGAGACCGCCCTCACCGCGCTGCCCGCCGTCGCCGAGGCCGTCGCCCTGGTCCGCGAGGACAGCCCCGGCGACAAGCAGCTCGTCGCCTACGCGGTCCCCGCGCCCGGCGCCGCCGACGACGCCCTCGCCCCCGCCGCCCTGCGCGACGCGCTCGGCGAGGCCCTGCCCGCCTACATGATCCCCTCCGCCTACCTGCGGCTCGACGCCCTCCCGCTGACCGCCAACGGCAAGCTGGACCGGCGCGCCCTGCCCGCCCCCGGCCGCGAGGCCACCACCGTCGGCGAGCACGTCGAGGCGCGCGACGCCGCCGAGGCCTCCATCGCCGCGGTCTGGGCCGAGGTGCTCGGCCTGGAGACGGTCGGCGTCCACGACAACTACTTCGACCTCGGCGGGGACTCCATCCGCGCCGTCTCCCTCGTCGGCGCCCTGCGCGAGGCCGGCTGGGAGACCAGCGTCCGCGACGTCTTCGAGCACCGTACGGTCGCCAAGCTGCGCGCCGCCCTCGGCGACCAGGCCGGAGACGGCTCCGCCGAGCGGGCCGACGGCCCCGTCGAGCCCTTCGCCCTGATCTCCGAGGAGGACAGGACCAGGCTCCCGCAGGGCGTCACCGACGCCTACCCGGTCTCCCGGATCCAGGCGGGCATGCTCGTCGAGATGCACGGCCGCAGCGGCGAGAACCGCTACCACAACATCACCTCCTTCCGGATCCGCGACGAACTCCCCTTCGACCCCGAGGTGTTCCAGCGGGCGGCCGACCTGATCGTCGAACGCCACGAGGTGATGCGCACCTCCTTCGCCCTCTCCGGCTACAGCGAGCCCCTCCAGCTCGTCCACGGCACCGCCGCGGTATCGATGCCCTGCCTCTTCGAGGACCTGCGCCACCTGCCGCGCGAGCACCGCGAATCCACCCTGTGGTCCTTCGCGGACCGCGACCGCGAAGAGCTCTTCGACCTCACCGCCGCCCCGCTCATGCGGATGGCCGTCCACCTCGTCGACGACGAGAGCTGGTGGCTGTCGATCACCGAGTGCCACCCCGTCATCGAGGGCTGGAGCTACCACTCCCAGCTGATGGAGATGCTCCGCGCCTACCGCGCGATGCGCACCGGCGGCGAACCCGACCCGGCCCCGCCCGTCCCGGCCGTGCGCTACGCCGACTTCATCGCCGGCGAGCTGCGCTCCCTGGAATCCGCCGAGGACCGCGACTACTGGCGCGAACTCGTCGACGGCCACGAGAAGTTCACGATCCCGACGGGCTGGGCGGGCGACCCGGACGGCCCCGACGAGCGCTACCGCATGGACATCGGGCTCGACGGCCTGGAGCCCGGCCTGCGCGCCCTCGCCTCCGCCGCCGAGGTCCCGTACAAGAGCGTGCTGCACGCCGCGCACAGCAAGGTCCTCTCGATGCTGACCCGCGCCGGGTCCTTCCGCGGCGGCATGGTCGCCGACGCCCGCCCCGAGGAGGCGGGGGCCGAGCGGGTCTCCGGCATGTACCTCAACTCCGTGCCCTTCCCGTACCGCAAGGGCGCCGCGACCTGGGGCGAACTCGCCCGGGAGGTCTTCGCCCGCGAGGTCGAGCTGTGGCCGCACCGCCGCTACCCGATGCCCGCCATGCGCGTGAGCGGCGGCGAGAGCCACCTGATCGACGTGCTCTTCCACTACCTGGACTTCCACCAGGTCGACGTGGAGCTCATCGACATCATGGCCAGCCGCGACGACAGCCCCAACGAGTTCCCGCTCGTCGTCGGCACCCCGGTGCGCGGCCACCTCTCGATCGCCTCCCGCACCCGGACCCTCGCCAAGGCCGACGCCGAGCGGCTCGCCGCCCTCTACAAGGCGGTGCTCGCCGACATGGCCCGCACCGGCGCCGACGGCGACGCCCGCACCGGCTTCCCCACCCCCCGGGAGCACTACCGCCTCGCCGCGCCCGCCCTCCCGCACCCCGAGACCCCCGTCGACGCCCTCGCCGGCTTCGAGGCGCAGGCCGCGCGGACCCCGTGGGCCACCGCCCTGACCGGCGCGGGCGCCCCGGCCGCGGGCACCTCGTACGCGGAACTCGACGCGCGGGCCAACAGGATCGCCCGGCGCCTGCGCGCCCTCGGCGCCGGTCCCGAGACCCGGGTCGCCGTCCTGCTGGACCGGGGTCCGGAGCTGGTCGCCGCCCTGCTCGGCGTGTGGAAGGCCGGCGCGGCGCAGCTGCCCGTCGACCCCCGCACCCCGGCCGCCCGGCTGTCCGCGCTCGGCTTCGACCTGGCGCTCACGCAGGGCGCGTACGCCGACCGGTTCGCCGGGGCGGCGGCCGCCGGACGGGTCCTGCTGGCCGAGGAGGTCTCCCACGAGGGCGACGGCTCCGCGCTCGGCCTGGCCCTGGACCCCGACCGGCTCGCCTACGTCCTGCACACCTCCGGCTCCACCGGCACCCCCAAGGGCGTCGAGATCAGCCATCGCGCGCTCGCCCACTACCTCGACTGGGCCGTACGGGCCTACGCGGAGACCGGCTCCGGCGGCGCCCCCTGGTTCACCTCGGCCGGCTTCGACCTGGGCCTGCCCGCCCTGTACGCCCCGCTGATGACCGGGCAGCCGGTGCGCCTGCTGCCGCAGGACTGGCAGCCGGAGCAGTTCGGGCCGCTGCTGATGGCCGGGGCCCCGTACTCCTTCATCGGACTCACCCCCGGTCACCTCCAGCTCCTGGAGGCGCAGCTCAGCGACTCCGAGCTCGGCGGCCTCGCCGGGATCGCCGTCTGCGCCGGTGACGCCTACCCGAGGGCGCAGGCCGAGCGGGTCGGCGCCCGCATCGCCGCCGCCGGCGGGCGGATGCTGCTCGGCGCCGAGTACGGGCCCACCGAGGCCACGGTCGCCGCCACCTTCGGGCACGTCCGCCCGAACACCAAGCGCACCCTCGTCCCGCTCGGCTCGAACCTGCCCGGCGTGCTGCTGCGGATCCTCGACGACCGGCTCCGGCCGGTGCCCGACGGGATCACCGGCGAGCTCTGGCTCGGCGGCGAGGGACTGGCGCGCGGCTACGCCGGGGCGCCCGCCCTGACCGCCGAATCGTTCCTGCCCGACCCGTACGGCCTGCCCGGCAGCCGGATCTACCGCACCGGCGACCTCGCCCGCATGCTGCCCGGCGGAGTCCTGGAGTTCACCGGCCGCGCCGACGAGCAGGTCAAGGTACGCGGCCACCGGGTCGAACCCGGCGAGGCCGAGGCCGCCCTGACCGCCGACCCGGCCGTCCGCGAAGCCCTCGTCGTCCCCGTGGACGCGGCCGACGGCGGCAAGCGGCTCGCCGCCTGGGTGGTCCCCGCCGACGGCCACACCGTCGAGATCCCCGCCCTGCGCGACCGGCTCCGTACGGTCCTGCCCGCCGCCGCCATCCCCGCCGCCGTCACCGTCGTGGCCCGGCTCCCGCTGACCGCGAACGGCAAGCGCGACAAGGCCGCCCTGGCCTCCCGCGAGGCCACCGCGACCCCCCTCCCGTACACCGCCCCGCGCACCGACCTGGAGAAGGTGCTCGCCGAGGTCTGGTCCGAGGTCCTCGGCCTCGAACAGGTCGGCGTCCACGACGACTTCCGCGACCTCGGCGGCGACTCGCTGCTCGTCGCCCCGCTCCTCGTCGCCGCCCGCGCGCACGGGCTCACCCTCGACCTCGCCACCGCGCTGCGCAACCACACCGTCGCGCAGACCGCCGCCGCACTCGAAGACGGCGCAGACCACCCCGAGAAGGGCTGATCCGATGGACCCGCTGCACACGAACGACCGCCGTGGCCGGCGCCCGGCGCGCCACCTCATCTCCATCGACGACCTCACCGACCGGGACCTGCACCGCATCGTCTCCCGCGGCGCCGCGTTCTCGGCGGGCACCGTCACCCGCTCCCGCGCCCTGGACGGCCTCGTCGCCGGCATCTACTTCGCCAAGACCTCCACCCGCACCCGCACCGCCTTCTCCTCCGGGGCGCTGCGCGTGGGGGCCCGCATCGTGGCCTACGGGCCCGGCGACCTCCAGCTGAACACCGGCGAGTCCGTCGAGGACACCGGGCGCGTGCTGTCGGGGATGCTCGACGTCCTCGTCGCCCGCACCGCCGGCCCCGAGGCCGAACTGCGCGGCTGGGCCGCCCAGGACCGGATGGCCGTCGTCAACGCGATGAGCGCCGAGGAACACCCCACCCAGGCCCTCACCGACCTCACCACCCTGCTGCGCCACTTCGGCCGCGTCGAGGGGCTGCGCGTCCTGTACGTCGGCGAGGGCAACAACACCGCGGCCGCGCTGGCCCTGGCCCTGACCCGGTTCCCGTCCGTCCACTTCGAGCTGCGCACGCCGCCCGGCTACGGGCTGCTCCCCTCGATCACGGCCCGGGCCCGGGCCCGGGCCGAGCGCACCGGGGCCGTCTTCGTCGAGCGCCACGACATGGACGTGCTGCCCGAGGACTTCGACGTCGTCTACACCACCCGCTGGCAGACCACGGGCACCGCGAAGCCGGACGCGAACTGGCGCGAGATCTTCGCCCCCTTCCAGGTCACCTCCGCCCTGTGGGAGACCAGCCCGGGCGCCGTGTTCATGCACGACCTGCCCGCCCACCGGGGCGAGGAGGTCACCGCCGAGGTGCTGGACGGGCCGGTGAGCATCGCCTTCGCCCAGGCCACCAACAAGATGCACAGCGCCATGGCCGTGCTGGAGTACACCCACTCCGCCCCGGCGGCGGACGCCGGGGGCTCCGCCGCGGACATCGACGCCGCGCAGCTCGCGCCGGCCGTACGGTGACCCCCCCGCCGAAGACGGTGACGGACCCGGCGGTCCTCCCGTGGGAGATCGCCGCCTCCGCCCCCGAGCAGGACGGCCCGCAGCCCGCCACCCGCCCCGTCGGGGCCCGGCCGGGTCCCGACGCCCAGGATGGTCCCGAGGTCGTGGCCCCGGTGGACGGCGACACCCCGGCGGCAGCCGTTCCGCTGCGCCGCAACCGGGACTTCAGCCTCCTGTGGGGCGGAGCCGGACTGTCGCTCCTCGCCGGCCGGGCCACCGCCGTCGCCTACCCCCTCACCGTCCTGTGGATCACCGGATCGCCCGGCGACGCCGGCCTGGTCGGCACCGCCCTCCTCCTGCCGCAGCTCCTCGTCCAGCTCCCCGGCGGCGCCCTCGTGGACCGCTGGGACCGGCGCCGGATCATGCTCGGCGCCGGCCTCGGCCAGGCGCTCGTCGCCGGAGCCGTCGCCGCCCTGCTGCTCAGCGGCCACGTCTGGCTCTGGGCACTGCTCGCCGCCGCCTTCGTGGAGGGCACCCTCGGCGTCCTGCACCAGCTCGCCGAGCGGGCCGCGGTCCCCGCCGTGGTCCCCACCGAGCAGCTGCCCGCCGCCCTCACCGGGAACGAGGCCAGGACCCGCGGCGCCGCCATCGCCGGGCAGCCGCTCGGCAGCGGCCTCGTCGCCCTGGGCACGTCCCTCCCGTACGTGGCCGCGCTCGTCGGCCAGCTCGCCTCGGTCGCCCTGCTCTTCGGGGTCCGCGGCAAACTCCAGGCCGAACGCACCGGGCCCCGCCCAGATCTGGTGCAGGACGTCAAGGAGGGACTGCTCTGGATGTGGCGCCAGCACTTCCTGCGCGCCGTCATGGCCGCCGTGGCCGTCTCCAACGTGCTGTTCCAGGGCCTCAACCTCGCCGTCATGACCGGCATCCAGGAGAACCACGGCTCGCAGTTCCAGATCGGCGTGGTCCTCTCGCTCAGCGGGGCCGGCGGACTCGTCGGCGCCATCAGCGGAGGCTGGTGGGCCACCCGCTTCTCCCTGCGGACCCTGGTCCTCGGCGGGCTGGCCGTCTGGACCGCCCTCATGGTGCCCGTCGCGTTCCTGCGCGATCCCTACGCGCTGGGCGCGCTGTTCGCCGCGAGCGGCTACGTCGGCGGCGTGTTCAACGTCGCGGGCGGGGTGTTCATGGTCCGCGTCGCCCCCGACCGGATGCGGGGGAGGGCCAACTCCCTGGCCATGCTGGTCGGTTCGGGCGCCATGGCGGCCGGTCCGGTGGCCGCCGGATTCGCCCTGGAGGCCTTCGGCCCGACCCGTACGGTGCTCGGCCTCAGCGCCGCCATGGGCCTCACCGCGCTCGCCGCGCTGCTCTCGCCCGCCCTGCGCCGCGACCCCCTCGCGAAGGGCTCGCGGGAGCTCTCGTAACCATCCCCGGGCCCCGCCTCTGACCTGCGCGAACAGCGATATAGGGCAGGTATGGCGGGGCCCGGGAGAGTAAAGCCATCGCACCACCCGATGATCCGTCCGCATCCGAGACAGAGCCAGAAGGAGCACGACCATGCCGCTCAACTCCATGGACCGCAGGAGCGTCCTGCGGACCGCCCTGGGCGCCGCCGGCGCCGCGGCCGCGGTCACCGTACTCGGCGCCGGCCCGGCCGCCGCCCACGGCCGCCGCCCGCAGCTGCCCAAGGTCGACGGCCTGGTCGGCGACCGCTGGGCGAACGAGTTCTGGTACGCGTACGACGAGATGTCGTACTACACGCCGAACGACGAGATGAAGGCCGCGGTCGGTGCGATCACCGCCCCCTTCGGCGGCTTCACCAAGTCGTACGACGCCTGGGCCGCCACCCGCCAGGGCGGCCGCTACCCGCGCAGCTGGATGGAGCTGATCCAGCCCAACCGCAAGCACTTCGAGGTCCTCTCGCGCAACCAGAAGGCCGTCTACGACAAGTTCTACGGCCACGACCCCAAGGGCCTGGTCTTCGCCTTCCAGGAGTTCGGCCAGGGCACCCTGTTCGACCCGCGCCGCCCGGCCGGCAACAAGGTCCACATGATGAACTTCACGCCGCCGGACGCGACCCACGCCTACCACCGCTGGCACCCGTTCCTGCAGTCCTTCCAGCTGCTCGGCATCGACCGGTCGTTCTGGGCGCAGGTCAACCGGCTCGTCGGCGCGGCCTGGGAGCTGCAGTCCCTCGCCAAGCCGGTGACCGACGCCAACGACAACAAGCACCTGCCCAAGCACGTGGTCAACCACGTCACCGCCAAGTGGCTGGTCCGCTCCACCGACCGCCTCAACAAGGCGTTCGACGTCTGGCCGTACCCCGTCGACCTGGGCAAGTAAGCCCGTCAGGCGCTGGACCACCCGTTCCACACGACTCAGGAGGATTGGCACACCATGCGACACACGACCGGATCGTCACCCCGAATCGGCGTCTGGATGGTCGGCGCGCGAGGCTCGGTCGCCACGGCCGCCATCGCCGGCGCCGCCGCCATCGTCGCGGGTGCCGCCTCCCCCGTCGGGTGCGTCACCGAAACGCCCCCGTTCCGTGACGCACCTCTCCCGGCCCTCGCCGACCTCGTGTTCGGCGGCCACGACGTCGTCGACACCCCCCTGTCGGTGAGGGCCGGACAACTCGCCGAGGCGGGCGTGCTGCCCCACGCCGTTCTGAAGGCGCTGGACACCCCGCTCGCGGCCGCAGAGCTGGAGATCCGCGACGGATCCGCCCGCCCCGGCGAGACCCAGTCCGAAACCGCCGCCCGGCTCGCCGAGGACATGGCCTCCTTCCGCGACCGGCACGGCCTGGAACAGGTCGTCGTCGTCAACGTCTCCTCCACGGAGCCGCTGCCCGAGCCCGACCCCGCCTTCCTCGGCCTGGCCGCCCTGGAAGCCGCCCTCGCCGCGGGCTCCCTCACCCTGCCCGCGAGCTCCCTCTACGCCTACGCCGCCTTCACCGCGGGCTGCGCGTACGTCAACTTCACCCCCTCCGCCGGGGCGGCCCTGCCCGCCCTGGAGGAACTGGCCCGGCTGCGCGCCGTCCCGCACGCCGGCCGCGACGGCAAGACCGGCGAGACCCTCGTCAAGAGCGCCCTCGCCCCCATGTTCACCCAGCGCGCCCTGCGCCTGCGGTCCTGGTCCGGCACCAACCTGCTCGGCGGCGGCGACGGGGCGACCCTCGCCGACCCGGCGGCGGCCCGCTCCAAGACCGAGTCGAAGCAGCGCAGCCTGGAGGAGACCGTCGGCCACGCCGTCCAGGGCCAGGTGCACATCGACAACGTCCCCGAGATGGGGGAGTGGAAGACCGCCTGGGACCACATCTCCTTCGAGGGCTTCCTCGGCGTCCGCATGACCATGCAGTTCACCTGGCAGGGCTGCGACTCCGCGCTGGCCGCCCCGCTGGTCCTGGACCTCGTACGGCTGGCCGCGCTGGCCGTGCGGCGCGGCGAGTCCGGGGCGCTGGCCGCCCTCGGGTTCTTCTTCAAGGACCCGGCGGGCTCCACCGAGCACAACCTGACCCTCCAGTACGAGACCCTCACCGCCTGGGCCACCGCGTCCGCCGCCGCTCCCCGCGGGAATCCGCTGACGGGGGCCCGGCCGTGAACCCCGCACCGGACCCGGGCCCCGCCCTGGACTTGGGCCCCGCTCTGGACGCGGGCCCCGCCGCGGACGCCGTCGGCCCCGGGCGGTCCGCCCGCCCGGTCGCGGCGGAGCCCGCCGACGCGCGGCCCCTGCGGCTGCCGCCCTTCCCGGGCCGGGTCTTCCGGGTCCGGCGCACCCTGCGCGCCTACGCCGAACTCGTCCGGGCGCCCGCCGCGATCACCGTCCCCGGCGACGTCCTGGCCGGCGCCCTCGCCACCGGACGCGGCACCGGGCCGCGCACCCTCGGCCTCGCCGCCTCCTCCGTCTGCCTCTACTGGGCGGGCATGGCCCTCAACGACTGGGCCGACCGCGAACTCGACGCCGTGGAACGCCCCGAACGCCCGCTGCCCTCCGGCCGGATCCGCCCCGGGGCGGCCCTGGCCACCGCCGCCGGACTGACCGCCGCGGGCCTCGCCGTCGCCGCCCTGGCCGGCGGCCCCCGTACCGCCCTGCGCCGCACCCTGCCCCTGGCCGGCGCGGTGTGGGCCTACGACCTCGGCGCCAAGTCCACCCCGTTCGGCCCCGCCGTGATGGCCGCCGCCCGGGCCCTGGACGTCCTCCACGGCACCGGGCCCGCCCCGGCCCGCCCCGCCCTCCTGCCGGCCGCGGCCGTCGCCGCGCACACCCTGGGCCTGACCCGGCTCAGCCGCCACGAGGTCGACGGCGCCCCGCCCCGCGAGGCGGCGCTGACCCTCGCCGCCGCCACCGTCGCGGCCGCCGCCACCGCCGGACGGCGGACCGGCCCCGCCCAGACGGCCGCGCTCGCCCTCTACGCCACGAGCTACGCCCCCGCCCTCACCCGGGTGCTGCGCACCCCCGACGCCCCCCGCGTGCGGCGGGCCGTCGGAGCCGGCATCCACGCCCTGCTGCCCCTCCAGGCCGCCCTCGCCGCCCGGGCCGGCGCGCCCGGCGCCGCCGCGGCGCTGGCCGCCGCCCTGCCGCTGGTACGCCGCCTCTCCCGGAAGGTGTCCTCCACATGAGCTCCCCGACCGGCCTGCGGTTCTCCTACGGCACCAACGGCCTCGCCGACCACCGCCTGGGCGACGCGCTGCGCCTCCTCGCCGACCTCGGCTACAAGGGCGTTGCCCTGACCCTCGACCACCAGCACCTGGACCCGTACGCCCCCGGTCTCGCCGCCCGCGTCGAGGAGGTCCGCCGCGCCCTGGACGCCACCGGCCTCGCCGTCGTCGTGGAGACCGGCGCCCGCTACCTCCTCGACCCCCGCCGCAAGCACCGCCCGACCCTGCTCTCCGCCGAGCCCGAAGGCCGCGAACGGCGCCTGGACCTGCTGCGCCGCGCCATCGGCATCGGCGCCGGACTGGGCGCCGGAGCCGTCCACTTCTGGAGCGGCACCCCCGACGCCGGCACCACCCGCGAACAGGCCTGGCAGCGGCTGGTCGACGGCTGCGCCGAGACCGTCGGGCACGCCGAGGCCGCCGGGATCGACCTCGCCTTCGAACCCGAGCCGGGCATGCTCGTCGCCGACCTCGCCGGATACCGCAGGCTGCTGGCCGACCTGGGCCGCCCCGACCGCTTCCGCCTCACCCTGGACCTCGGCCACTGCCGCTGCCTGGAGCCCTACCCCGTCGCCGACTGCGTGGCACTGGCCGCCGACCGCCTCGCCCACGTCCAGATCGAGGACATGCGCCGGGGCACCCACGAGCACCTGCCCTTCGGGGACGGGGAGATCGACTTCCCGCCCGTCCTCGGCGCCCTCGCCGACGCCGGCTACCGCGGGCTCGTCTCCGTCGAACTCCCGCGCCACAGCCACGCCGGGGCCGAGACCGCCCGCCACAGCATCGCGTTCCTGCGCGAGGCGGCCGCCCGCCAGGCGTCCCGCCCGCCCCGCCCGCAGCAAGAGCCGAAGAAGGAGGCCGTACCGGCATGACCGCTCCCACCCTCGCCCGGCCCGCCCCGGTGGCGCCCGCCACCGCCCCCGACCTCGCCGTGCACGACGCGCTGACCCTGCGCACCCTCGAGGAGTCCCTGCGCTCCGTCCTCGACCAGGAGCACCGGGCCCGGCTCACCGCCGACACCGCCGCCGTGGCCGCCGACGGCCCCGCCGCCCTGGACCGCCGCTTCCCGGCCGCCGGACGTGACTACGGCCGCGGCCCCCTGCCCGGCTGGGCCGACTGGGCCGTCGAGGACGCCGTCCGCACCTTCCTGCTGCTCGCCCTGACCCGCTACGGAACCACCGGCGCGGCCCTCGCCCGGGAAGCCGGCGAGCGCTACTCCCACGGCGACGCCGCCGAACGCCGCGGCGTCCTGCGCGCCCTGCCGTTCCTGCCGCTCGGCGCCCGCGCCGTCCACCTCACCGACGACGCGGTACGCACCAACGACAACCGACTCATCGCGGCCGCCCTGGGCCCCTACGCCCGCGCCCACCTCGACCAGTACCGCTGGCGCCAGGCCGTCCTGAAGTGCCTGTTCACCGGCATCCCGCTGGCCAGGGTCGCCGGACTGCACGAGCGCCGCGACGCCGAACTCGCGCGGATGGCCCACGGGTTCGCCGCCGAGCGGCGCGCCGCCGGCCGCACCGTCCCGGCCGACCTGTGGGCCGTAGCCACCCTCGACCACTGACACCACCACCCACCCCTACCGGAGCCCGACCATGCGCATCTTCGACCCGCACATCCACATGACGTCCCGCACCACGGACGACTACCGAGCGATGCACGCCGCCGGCGTCCGCGCGCTGGTCGAGCCCGCGTTCTGGCTTGGGCAGCCCCGCACCTCCCCGTCCAGCTTCACCGACTACTTCGACGCGCTGCTGGGCTGGGAGCCGTACCGCGCCGCCCAGTTCGGCATCAGCCACCACTGCACCATCGGCCTCAACCCGAAGGAGGCGAACGACCCGCGCTGCACCCCCGTCCTGGACCTGCTGCCGCTCTACCTCGCCAAGGACGGGGTCGTCGCCGTCGGCGAGATCGGCTACGACACCGTCACCGAGGCCGAGGACCACGCCTTCGCCGTCCAGCTCGCCCTCGCCGTCGAATTCGGCCTGCCGGCCCTCGTCCACACCCCGCACCGGGACAAGGCGGGCGGCACCGAACGCTCCCTGGCCGTGATCCGCGAGTCCGGCATCGACGCCGGCTTCGTCGTCCTCGACCACCTCAACGAGGTCACCGTCCGCGAGGTCCGCGACTCCGGCTGCTGGATGGGCTTCTCCATCTACCCGGACACCAAGATGACCCCGGACCGCATGGTCGCCATCCTCAAGGAACACGGCACCGAGCGGATCCTCGTCAACTCGGCCGCCGACTGGGGCCACAGCGACCCCCTCCTCACCCGCGCCACCGCCGAGGCCATGCTCGCCGCCGGCTTCGACGAGGACGACGTGGACCGCGTGCTGTGGCGCAACCCGGTCGCCTTCTACGCCCAGTCGGGCCGCCTCGGCCTCGACGGGTACACGGACGAACAGGCCGCGGGGCTGTACTCCGGGAACTCGATCGCCCGCGGCGGAAACTGATCAGGAAAGAGGAGCCGCCTGATGCGCTTCCGCCACCCGGACGGCACCGCCGTCCACCTCGCCTACTGCACCAACGTCCACCCCGCCGAAACCCTCGACGGCATCACCGCCCAGCTCGCCGCCCACGCCGAACCGGTCCGCCGGGCCGCCGGGGAGTCCGTCATCGGCCTCGGCCTGTGGCTGCCCGTCGACGCGGCGGCGACCCTCGCCGCCGACCCCGCCGCCGTCACCCGGCTGCGCCGCGAGCTCACCGCCCGCGGACTGGAGACCGTCACCCTCAACGGCTTCCCCTACAAGGGCTTCCACGCCCCCGTCGTCAAGCGGGCGGTGTACTACCCGGACTGGTCCGAGCCCGCCCGCCTGGACTACACCCTGAACCTGGCCCGGGTCCTGGCCGGACTGCTGCCCGACGACGCCGAACGCGGCTCGGTCTCCACCCTGCCGCTGGCCTGGCGCACCGCCTGGTCGCGCACCCAGCGGGCCGCCGCGATGCGCCAGCTCGACGCGCTCGCCGCCGGGCTGCGCCGGATCGAGGCGGAGACCGGCCGGACCGTACGCGTCGCCGTCGAGCCCGAGCCGGGCTGCGTCGCCGAGACCACCGCGCAGGCCGTCGAGGCCCTCAAGGGCGTCGACCACGACTGGATCGGGCTCTGCCTGGACGCCTGCCACCTCGCGGTCGCCCACGAGGAGCCGGACACCGCCGTCGCCGAGCTGCTGACGGCCGGGCTCCAGGTGGTCAAGGTCCAGGCGTCCAGCGCCCTCCAGGCCGCCGACCCCGCGGACCCCCGGGTCCGGGAGGCCCTGGCCGCCTTCGCGGAACCGCGCTTCCTGCACCAGACCCGCGAACCCGGACCGGCCGGCTCCGGCCTGCTGGGCTCCGACGACCTCGGGCCCGCCCTGGCCGGGGCGCTGCCCGCCGAGGCGCCCTGGCGGATCCACTACCACGTGCCGCTGCACGAGGAGCCGGCCCCGCCGCTCGCCTCCACCGGGCCGGTGCTGCGCGACACCCTGCGGACCCTGTTCGGAGGGGACCACGCCGTCACCGACCACATCGAGGTGGAGACGTACACCTGGTCGGTGCTGCCCGAGGGCAGCCGGCCGGTGGGCGACGCCGGACTGGCCCGGGGCATCGCCGCCGAACTCCGCTGGACCGCACGGGAGCTGACCGCACTCGGCCTGACCCGGGACGCCCCCGACGCCCCCGCCCGTCCCGCCGCGCAGAAGGAGCCCGGCTCATGACCCCCTCCGCCAAGAGGAAGACGGCCGTCCTGTGCACCGTCGGCCTCACCCCCCGGCTGCTGCCGCACATGCCGAACGTACGGGCCATCGGCGAGCAGGGCTTCGCCGCCCCGCTCGACACCGTCTTCCCGGCGGTCACCGCCACGGTCCAGGCCACCCTCACCACCGGCACCCTGCCCCGCGAACACGGGGCCGTCGGCAACGGCTGGTACTTCCGCGACCACGGCGAAGTCATGATGTGGCGCCAGCACAACGCCCTGGTCCGGGGCGAGAAGGTCTGGCAGGCCGCCCGGCGCGCCGACCCGGACCACACCACCGCCTACCTGTGCTGGTGGTGGGCGATGGGCGCCGACGTGGACACCGTCCTGACCCCCCGCCCCGTCTACCACTACGACGGCCGCAAGGCCCCGGACTGCTACACCGTCCCGGCCGGACTGCGCGACGAACTCACCGCCTTCCAGGGCGAGTTCCCGCTCTTCAACTACTGGGGTCCGACCGCCTCCCTCACCTCCACCCGGTGGATCGCCGGCGCCGCCCGGCACGTGGCCGACACCCGCGACCCCGACCTGTCCTTCATCTACGTCCCCCACCTCGACTACGACCTCCAGCGCTACGGCCCCGACAGCCCCGAGGCCGTCCGCGCCGCCCGCGAGGCCGACGCCGCGCTCGGCCCGCTCCTCAACGACCTCCGCGAACGCGGCACCACCGTCGTCGCGCTCAGCGAGTACGGCATCTCGCCCGTCAGCCGGCCCGTCGACATCAACCGCGCCCTGCGCCGCGAGGGACTGCTGTCCGTCTACAGCCAGCGCGGCATGGAGTACCTCGACCCGTACACCTCGCGGGCGTTCGCCGTCGCCGACCACCAGGCCGCCCACGTCTACGTGGCCGACCCGGGCGACATCCCGCGCGTGCGCGACGTGCTGAAGTGCCTGGACGGGGTCGACGAGGTCTGGGACCGCACCCAGCAGGCGGACTACGGCATCGACCACCCGAACGCGGGCGAGCTGGTGGCCGTCTCGGAGCCCGACGCCTGGTTCACGTACTACTACTGGCTCGACGACCGGCGCGCCCCCGACTTCGCGCGCGGCGTCGAGATCCACCGCAAGCCCGGCTACGACCCGGCCGAGCTGTTCTTCGACCCCGCCGATCCGGCGGCCAAGGCGAAGGCGGCCCTCGCGGTGCTGAAGAAGAAGGCGGGGATGCGCGCACCGCTCCAGGTGGTGCCGCTCGACCCGGGGTGCGTCCGCGGCAGCCACGGACGGCTGCCCGACGACGACCGGGACGGACCGCTGCTGCTCTGCTCGGACCCGTCCCAGGAACGCGCCCGCTACCACGCCACCGAGGTGAAGGACCTGCTCCTGCGCCTGGGTGGACTGACCTGACAACGCCCTCAAGGGGGGAGAGGAGGATCCGATGACCAGCCAGACCCTGGCCGCCGTCCGCGGCCGCATCGACCACACGCACGGCACGGGAGTGCTGCCCGTACCCGAATCGGCCGCACGGGAGGCGGCCCGGCTGAAGGCCACGGGCGAGGCCCACGTCTGGTGGTGGCTGCTCGAAGACCGCGTCGACCAGGCCGACTTCGACCTGCTCGACGAGGTCGAGCAGGTCCGCGCCCGACGCTTCCGGCACGAGAAGGACGCCGCCGCGTTCGCCCGGACCCGGGCCGGAGCCCGGCGCGCCATCGGCGAACTGCTGGGCGTGGACGCCCGTACGGTGGCCCTCGGCCGCCGCGTCTGCCCCGGCTGCGGCGACCTGGAGCACGGCCCGCCGGCCGTCGCCAGTCCCGCCGTCGGGCTCGCGCTGAGCCTGACCCGTACCAGCGGCTGCGGGGTGCTGGCCCTGCACGCCGGTGACTGGATCGGCGTGGACATCGAGGCGCTGCGGCCGGTCGAGTCCGGGTCCCTCGCGAGCGTGGTGCTCGCGCCCGCCGAGCACGCGTACATCCTGTCGCTGCCCGCCGGGCCCGAGCGGACCGCCGCGTTCCACCGGGTGTGGACCCGTAAGGAGGCCGTGCTCAAGGGAGTCGGGCTGGGGCTGCTCGGCATCGACCTCAACGCCCTGGACGTCCGGCCCGGCAAGCCCGGCCCGGTCGAGGTGGACCACGGCTACCAGGGGGAGGTCAGCAGCTGGCAGATCGACGACCTCGACCTCGACGGGAACTGGTCGGCCTCCCTGGCCCGGCCCGTCGACGGCTCCCCGCTCGGCGAGGTCCACCGCCACCGCCCCGCGTAGGCCCTGCGGCCGCCCGTCCCCGGACCCGCGCCCGGCCCCCTTCACCGGGTCCGCGCGCGGGTCCGGCGGACCACCCCGTACGGAGCACCGACCCTCCCCGGAGCACCCCATGGCCCACCCCACCCTGCACCCCACCACCCCACCCGCCCCCACCGCGCCCGCCGCCGGGCCCAGGGCCGGGTCCGCGCCCGCGTCCGCCGGTGCGGCCGGTGTTGCCCCCACCGCGCCCGCCGCCCGGTCCGGGGCCGTGTCCGCCACCCCCCTCGCCCCCGCCCGGCCCGGGCAGGCGCCCACCGCGCCCGCCGCCCGGGCCGGGGCCGTGTCCGACGCCCCCCGCACCCCCGCCCGGCCAGGGCCTCCGCACACGCCCGCCCCCGGGGCCCGCGTCGTGGCCACCGGGATGCTCGCCGTCGCGCTGTCGCTGTCCGCCGGCGCCCTCGCGGGCGGGGCCCTCCAGGAGTTCCTGGACCGCATGGCCGGGGTCTTCGCGCTGGTCTCGCTCTCCGTCTCGGTGATGCTCGGCGTCGCCTCCGTCTTCCGCGACGTCCTGCCCCCCGCCCTGCGGCAGTTCGCCCAGAACGCCCACCGCGCCGCGGGCCTGGCCGGCGTCGGCTTCCTCCTCGTCCACATCGGCGTCAAGGTCGCCGGGGAAAGGATCGCCGCGAGCGACGCGCTCCTCGGCAGCGGGAACCTCCTGGTCGACCTCGGCTCCCTCGCCGCCCAGCTCTTCGTGCTCGCCCTGATCACCGGCCTGTGGCGGGGCGTCTTCGCCACCCGCCGCTGGATCCGCCCCTTCCGGTTCCTCCACGGGCTGGCCTACGCCGCCTGGGCCGCCGGGATCGTCCACGGACTCGGCGCCGGCCGCACCCCCGCCCCGTGGGTCACCGTCGGCTACGGCCTCTGCCTCGCCGCCACCGCCGCGGCCCTGGCCTACCGCTGGGGGAGGGGCCGGCGCCGCTGAACCGACCGCACCCGTACGCACGTTTCCGGCCGCAGGCACTCCGCCCCCGGCCGAAAACGCGTACCCCGGGGCTTTTCGAGTAGAGGGAATATAGGGCCGCCGTCCAGGATCGGTCGCGTTGCATCCGCCATTTCTCGCGGATGAGGCTGCTGACATTCCCCCCTCACAAGCTTTGGAAGGACTGGTCGCGCATGAGGACCGAGACGAACAGGCTCCGCGGGCAGAACGGCGCCGGGTCCCCGGGGTTCGCGCTGCGCCTGGACGGCGTCGTGAAGGAATACGGAAAGGCCGGACGCGGAGTGCGGGCCCTGGACGGGGTCTCGGTCGGCATCGAGCGCGGTTCGTTCACGGCCGTCATGGGACCCTCCGGTTCCGGAAAGTCGACCTTCCTGCACTGCGCCGCGGGCCTCGACAAGCCGTCGAGCGGTTCCGCCTACATCGGCGACACCGAACTCGGGGGGATGAACGAGACCCAGCTGACGAAGCTGCGCCGCGAGCGCATCGGCTTCGTCTTCCAGGCCTTCAACCTCATCCCGGCGCTGTCGGTGCGCCAGAACGTCGAGCTGCCGCTGCGCCTGGCCGGCGAACGCCTCGACCCCGCCTGGCTGGAGGAGATCCTCACGCGCGTGGGCCTGGGCGGCCGTGCCACCCACCGCCCCGCCGAGCTCTCCGGCGGCCAGCAGCAGCGCGTGGCGATCGCCCGCGCCCTGATCACCCGCCCCGACGTCATCTTCGGCGACGAGCCCACCGGCGCCCTCGACACCGTGACCGCCAAGGAGATCCTCTCCCTGCTGCGCTCCTGCGTCGACGAGACCGGCCAGACCGTGGTCATGGTCACCCACGACCCGGTGGCCGCCTCCTACGCCGACACCGTCCTCTTCCTCGCCGACGGCCGGATCGCCGACCGCATGCAGGCCCCCACCGCCGACCGCGTCGCCGACCGCATGACCCACCTGGGAGCGTGGGCCTGATGCTGCGCTATGCCTTGCAGACCCTGCGCGCCCGCAAGGGCGGCTTCATCGGGGCGTTCCTCGCCCTCTTCTGCGCGGCCGCCCTCGTCACCGCGTGCGGGATCCTCCTGGAGACGGGCCTGAGGGGGACGATCGGCACCGAGCGCTACGCCGGCGCCCCGGTGATCGTCGGCGGCGACCAGAACGTCCACCAGGTCACCGTCAAGCAGAAGGGCGACAAGACCAAGACCAAGAAGAAGGAGAAGCCGCTCGGCGAGCGCGTCTGGCTGCCCGCCGACACCGTCACCCGGGTCGCCTCGCTGCCCGGCGTCCGGGCCGCGCTGCCCGAGATCACCTTCCCGGCCTACGCCGTCACCCCCAAGGGACAGGTCGTCCCGGGCGTCGACGGCAAGCCCTCGTACGGGCACTCCTGGACCTCCGCCGCCCTGACCCCCTTCACCCTGGCCGAGGGCGCGGCCCCGGTCGGCGCCGACGAGGTCGTCATCGACCGCGAACTGGCCCGCCGGGCCGGGATCAAGCCCGGCACCGAGCTCACCGTCCAGGCGACCGGCTCCCCGCGCACCTACCGCGTCACCGGCATCGCCGCCCCCGCGGGCGCCGACCTCGAGCAGCAGACCTCGCTGTTCTTCTCCGACGCGGAGGCCGACCGGCTGTCCGGCCGGGCCGGACAGGTCGCCGTCGTCGGCGTCCTGCCCAAGGACGGCGTGTCCACGTCCGAGCTCGCCGCCCAGGTCAGGCAGGCCCTCGACGGGACCTCCGCGCAGGTCGTCACCGGCGGCGAGCGCGGCCCGGTCGAGTTCCTCGACGCGGCCAAGGCCCGGATCAAGCTGGTCTCCATGGGCGGCGCCATCGGCGGCACCTCGCTGCTCGTCGCGATCCTGGTGGTCGTCGGCACCTTCGCCCTCTCCATCCAGCAGCGCTACCGCGAACTCGCCCTGCTGCGCGCCATCGCGGCGACCCCCAAGCAGATCCGCCAGCTCATCGGCCGCGAAGCACTGATCGTCGGCGCCTTCGCCGGTGTGCTCGGCTCGATCACGGGCCTGCCCATCGCCTACTGGCTGCACGGCAAGTTCGTCGGCTTCAAGGCGATCCCCGACACCCTCGAAGTCACCTTCAGCGTCTTCCCGTTCTTCGCGGCCATCGGCGCGGCCCTGCTGGGCGCCTGGGCGGCGGCCCGGATCTCCGCCCGCCGCACCGCCCGCATCCGCCCCGCCGAGGCACTGTCCGAAGCGGCCATGGAGCAGCGCAACGTCGCCTGGGGCCGGCTCGGCGCGGGCGTCGGGTTCCTGGCCGGCGGGATCGTCCTCCTCGCGGTCCTCGCCGCGCTGCGCAGCGAGCCCGCGTCCACCCCGGTGACCTTCCTGTCGGTCGTCGTGCTCTCGGTGGCGGTCTCCCTGCTCGGGCCGCTGATCGCCCGGATCGCGGTCGGCGTCCTCGGGGTCCCGCTGCGCGCCTCCCGCGTCGGCGGTTACCTCGCCACGGCCAACGCCCGCGCCAACACCAAGCGGGTCGCCGCGGCGGTCACCCCGCTCGCCCTGCTGATCGGCATGGCCTGCACGGTCTTCTTCGTCCAGACCACCATGGGCGCGGCGGCCACCGCCCAGGCCCAGGCCGGCAACAAGGCCGACTGGGTGGTCGGTTCGGCCGGCCCCGGCGTGCCCGCCCAGGCCGCTGAGAACCTCCGCCGCGTCCCGGGCGTCTCGGCGGTGACCGAGGTCGTACGCACCTCCGTGCGCGTGGGCCTGGAGAAGTACCCGGCGCAGGGCGTCTCCACCGAGGGCCTGACCCGCACCTGGGACCCGGGCGTCACCGGCGGCAGCCTCGACGGCTTCGGCGCGCAGAGCGTCGCGCTCAGCGACGTCGCCGCCGACAACCTGGGCAAGAAGCCCGGGGACAAGCTGAAGCTGACCCTCGGCGACGGCACCGAGACCGAGCTGACCGTCGCGGCCGTCTACGACCGCGGCCTGGGCTTCGGCGACCTGACGATGTCCCACGAGCTGGTCTCCCGGCACGTCGACAACCCGCTGGCCTCCTCGCTGCTGGTCAAGACCGCCGACGCGGGCAAGCCCGGCCGGGCCGAACTGCAGAAGGCCCTCGGCGGCCTGCCCGGCGTCGGCGTCCTCGACCGCGACCAGGTGGAGGACCTCCAGGCCGAGGTCCAGCAGTCCAACGCCGAGGTGAACTACGTCGCGATGGGCCTGATCATCGCCTTCACCGCCATCGCCGTGGTCAACACCCTGGCCATGTCGGTGTCCGACCGCACCCGCGAGTTCGCGCTGCTCCAGCTCGTCGGCACCACCCGGCGCCAGGTGATGCGCATGCTCCGCATCGAAGCGGCCCTGGTGATCGTCATCTCCTCGGTCCTGGGCACCGGCATCGCCTTCGCGGTGCTCACCGCCTTCAGCGTCGGGATGACCGGCTCCGCGTCCCCCTCCATCGACGGCTGGATGTACCTCGGCGTCCTGGGCTTCGCGGCACTGCTGACGGCCCTGGCCACGCTGGTCCCCGGCCGGCTCGCCCTGACGGGCCGCCCCGCGGACGTCATCGGCTCACGGCAGTAGGAACCACCGACGGCCGGAGGGCCGGCCCCCCCAAGGCCTCTCTCATATACACA
>NZ_JBHWBP010000081.1:0-27392 GCF_042735575.1 Streptomyces sp. NPDC059564
CGTCCGGACTCCCGGACGGCGGCGGCGTTTTCAGCGCCCGATGCCCTCGTAGATGCCCAGGAGGGTGTCGAGGACGGCGTCCATGGAGAAGGATTTCGCGGCGAGTTCGCGGGCGGCCGTGGAGGCCGCGGTGTTGGTGGCCGGGTCCAGGAGGGTGAGGACGGCTTCTGCGACGGCTGCGGGGCCCGGGGTGACCGCGCGGCCGGCTCCCGCCGCGGTGATGTCGCGGACCTCGGCGGTGGAGAGGGCGCCCGGGACCGTGAAGCGGTCCGACAGGCCCAGGGCGGTGATCCGGGAGCGGACGGCCGCCAGCTCTCCCTCGACCGCTTCTTGACGCCCCCCTCGCACGGCTCGGCGCCAGGGCGCCTCCCCGGCTTCGCGTGGCTGCGCCGGACTCCGTCCGTCGGCCGCCCGGGGCGCAGGACCTCGCGGGCCTAGCGAGACCTCCAGTTGACGAAGGACGCCTCGTCCCGCAGGACCACGCTGATCTTCTGCTGCCGAAATGACTCGTCGCCCAGGAGCCTGCGAAGGAACTCGGCCATCCCGAGGGGGTGCAACTGCATCTCCGGATGGGTGTGTCTCCCGCAGATCAGGACCGGCCATTGGTCAGGGTCGCTGTCCGTGGTCACCCAACAGTAGATGTCGGCCCCCGACGTGGTGGCCCATGCCACGATGGACTGGGGGTCCACAGCGAAGTCGGCCTCGTCGCGACACAGCTCCCAAACCTCGCGGGCAACCTCCGTCTCGTCCTGCAAACCCGGGCCTTCCCGGTACGGCCACCCGTCGGCATGCGGCGCCGGCAGCAGGATGCTGATTCTTTCGCTGATCGTCCCCGACCCGTAGACCTCCATGAACCGGACGTAGTCCGTGGGGAACGGGGTCCCCCAGATCGCCTCGACCTCGCTCCAGTCGATCCGCTCGTCCACCCCGTGGGTCACCGGCATGAGTTCGGCAAGTGCTGCCACCGCGTCTCTTCCGCGCATGTCCCATCCCTCGTCCCGTCACCCGCACCGCGCGATGTGTCGTATCTGAAGGCCCAACTTACGAGAACCGGCCCTGCGACGAACCTCCGGGGCGCCGCCTCCGGTGCCTCGGCATGACCCGAAGGAGACGGCCTAGGGCAGGAGCGAGATGTTGGCGACGGCCGTGGACCATTCGATTCCGGAGTCGGGCCGAATGTATGCGAGCCGCACCCAGCGCTCCTGACCCTCGTAGTTCCGTACTTTCTCGCGGACGACGGCCATCAGCCGGCCCTGCCCCTTGGACGGGATGTCTTCCACGGCACGCCCGATCCACGGGTGTTCCTCGTGCCCGAAGGCGTCGCCACCGGTCACCGGGCCACCCCCGCGAGGAACCGTGCCCAACCGCGTGCGGCGCGGGCGAGCAGGTGCGGGCTCGGGCCCGGCGGAGGTTCGGGCAGTGGGATCTTGCGGCCGAAGTCCGGGCGTGTCTGACTCATGGTTCAGTCCCCTGGGGAGTGCGGAACCGGACGGTGTCCGGGCACTCAGAAGGAAACCGCGCACGGTAGTGGACGGATCACGGTCTGTATGGACGTTTGGGGACGTCCCGAGCTACCGTTGAAACGTCCCGGCGTCCCCACAGGGAAGGCCAGTTCCATGGCGAACGAGCGTCTGCGTGCCTCGATTTCGGCGCGCTCCGCGACCATCCAGTCGGTTGCCGCGCAGGTCGGGGTGGATCCGAAGACCGTGGAGCGCTGGATCACGACCGACCGCACGCCCCACCGTTCTCATCGGTGGAAGGCCGCGACCTTCCTCGGGGTGGACGAGGTCTACCTCTGGCCGATGGTCGCCCGGCAGGCCGAGACGGCGAGTGCGTCCGAGCTGGTGACCTACTACCCGCACCGAGGCGCCGTGCCCGCCGACCTGTGGTCGTCACTGATCGACAACGCCGTCAGCCACGTCGAAGTCCTCGTCTATGCCGGACTGTTCCTGTTCGACGGACATCCGGAACTCGCGGACCGGCTCTCCCGGAAGGCGCGATCGGGCGCCCAGGTGCGCATCCTGCTCGGGGATCCCGCCTCCGACGTGATCCGGCGGCGAGGTGAGGAAGAGGGGATCGGCGCGGATCTCGCCGCGCGGTCCCGTATGACGCGCCGCTACCTCGAACCGGCCATGGCGACCCCGGGAGTAGAAGTCCGGCTGCACGAGACCATCCTCTACAACTCGTTGTACCGCTTCGACGACGACGTCCTCGTCAACCCCCATGTGCTGGGCGCCCCCGCGGGCCAGAACCCGGTCCTGCACTTCCGTTACATCCCGGGAGGCAGGAGCTTCAGGCACTACATGAAGAGCTTCGACTACGCCTGGGAACGCGGCACCGCGGCATAGACTGGTGGTCATGGCCCGAGTGGACTACTTCGACGACCCGAACGCGCCCGAGGCGAACAGCATCGTTCCGTCCGTGACCGTCGTGGCTGTGGACGGCGGCGGCCGGATCCTGTTGATCCACAGGAGCGACAACGACCTGTGGGCACTGCCGGGAGGCGGCGTGGACACCGGCGAATCCGTCGCCGATGCCGCCGTGCGGGAGACACGGGAGGAGACGGGGTTCGACGTCGAGGTGACCGGGCTGGTCGGGCTGTACACCGACCCGCGGCACGTCATCGCCTACGACGACGGTGAGGTCCGTCAGCAGTTCTCCATCTGCTTCGCCGCCCGGATCGTGGGTGGCGAACGCCGTACGAGCAGCGAGAGCAAGGAAGTGGCCTTCGTGGCCCCGCACGACCTGGACGGGATGCGGATCCATCCGTCCATGCGGCTGCGCATCGATCACGGGCTGGCGCGCAGGGCCGAGCCCTACATCGGCTGACCGGGGATTCGGGCGCCGACGCGGGCGACCGCACCCGCCAGGTACGGGATCGCCGCGCTGATTGCCCTGTGGACCTCGCTGCCCGGGGCGTAGCGGACGAGGATCTCGTCGATGCGTTCCGCGAAGGAGAGCCGCTGACCCGATGGCCCCGTCGTCATGTCGGCGCAGGTCAGCGCGTCCAGGAGGGCCGAGTCCTCTCGCTCGTACACGGCGAGCTCCACAGACAGGCCGCGCTGTTGGGCCTCGTACGCGGCACCGGAGTGGTGCGCGACCAGGCCTACGAGGCGTACGGGAGCACCGAGTGCCGCCAAGTGCCTTGCCCCGTCCAGGGGATGGAAGCCGCTGTCGTGGAGCTGCGGTGCGTAGCCGATGTCGTGCAGCCACGCGGCCGCGACGAGCAACTCCCTGTCCGCTTCCGGCACGGCCCGGGACAGCTCCCGAGCGCGCTCCGCGACGGCTCGTGTATGGAGCCAGCGGTCACCCAGGGGAGGCAGCAGCGTCTCCGCCAGCCTGGCTGCTCCTTGCACGGATTCCAGTACGGATCGGGGCATGGAGCACACCGTATCGAGGTGGCCGTTGTCCCGTGTCCTCAGCGCTCGATGCCCTGGTAGATGCCCAGGAGGGTGTCGAGGACGGCGTTCATCGAGAAGGATTTCGCGGCGAGTTCGCGGGCGGCCGTGGAGGCCGCGGTGTTGGTGGTGGGGTCCAGGAGGGTGAGGATCGCTTCCGCGACGGCTGTGGGGCCGGGTTCGACGGCGTGGCCGGCTCCCGCCGCGGTGATGTCGCGGGCCAGGCCGTTGGAGTGGGTGACCACCGGGGGGACGCCCACCGCGAGGGCCTCCAGGACGGACATCGGGAACGGTTCGTCCACGGACGGCAGGACGTAGACGTGGGCCCGGCGCAGTTCCGTGAGGACCTCGGGGGTGGAGAGGGCGCCCGGGACCGTGAAGCGGTCCGACAGGCCCAGGGCGGTGATCCGGGAGCGGACGGCCGCCAGCTCTCCCTCGTCCGGGCCGGCCACCACGAAGTGGGCGTCCGGGTGGGCGGCGAGCACGGCGGGGGCCGCGTCCACGAAGTCGACGGGCCGCTTGCGGGCCTGCAGGCGGGCCGAGTACAGGATGCGCGGCGGGCCGGACGGGGCGGGCCGTTCCTCCTGGGCCGGGGTGCCGTTGACCAGCCGGACCGCCCGGGGCAGGGAACCCCCCACCACCGCTTCCAGCCCCTCCCGCTCGTGCGGGGTCAGGTACAGCAGCGCATCGGCGCCGCGCAGCAGGCGGCGTACCGCCACCGCGTCGAGCACCTTCGCGAGGGCCTTCCCGCTCGGGTCCACCATCCCGTGGGTCTGCAGTACGAGGGGCTTGCGCGCCCGCAGCGCCGCCAGCGCCACGGGCAGGGTCACGAGGTCCCGCGCCAGGTGGACGTGGACCAGGTCGGCGTCCCGCACCAGCCGGCCCGCCGAGGCCAGCAGGGCCGGCGAGGTCATCCCGCTGAAGCCCAGGGGCAGGATCCGGCGGGCGGGGAAGAGGGTGGCCGGGACGCCCTCCACGGAGTCCGGCCAGGGGTCGAAGTCCTCGCCCAGGGCGACCAGTCGGGCCTGGTGGCCGCGCTCCCGCAGCCCCTTGGCCAGGTTCAGCGCGACCCGCACGGGACCGCCGAAGGCGTGCGAGGGGGAGTGCAGCGTGACCGCGTGCAGGATTCTCATTTCGGTTCCTCCACCGGGCGGCGCCGCCCGTCCTGGGTCTGCAGGGTCAGCTCCGGCAGGTCCTTGTGCACCACGGATCCGGCGCCCGCCACCGCGCACCGGCCGACCGTCACGCCCGCCAGCACGGTCGCCCGTACGGCCACCCACGCGCCGTCCTCGACGACGATCGGGGCGTTGCGGTAGCGGAAGTCGGCGGCGCGGTGGTCGTGCGAGCCGGTGCACAGCAGCGACTCCTGCGAGAGGCAGACGTTCGCGCCGAGGGTCACCGGCTCCAGGTTCAGCAGCCAGGCGCCCTCGCCGATCCAGGTGTGGTCGCCGACGGTGAGCTTCCAGGGCCACAGCACGCGCACCCTGTGCCGGATCAGCACGCCCTCGCCGATGTTCGCCCCGAAGGCCCGCAGCAGCGCGACCCGGAGCCGGGCCGGACAGAACCACGCCATGAACAGCGTGTTCATCACGGCGAACCACAGGGCCTGCGTGAGGATCCCGCGTCCCTTGTCGTAGCCGGCCAGCGTGAAGGCAGGAAGATCCCGCACCAGTCGCCCCTCGTCGTCCACCCCCTGGACCCGGTCCGGGGGACCCCCGCCGACGCGCCTCCCCGGGCGTCGAACGCTCAGACTAGACTGCGGCCGGATCGCGCACAGGGGTGGGGGCAACAGTGGTTACGGACACGCGCAAGCCCGCCGTCACGCCCGCGCCGCCGCCCGTCCCGGACGAGTCCCTGTGGGGCAGGGTCACCACCCCGCGCACCCTGCTCTCCCGGGCGCTGTCGGTGCCGCTCGCCCTCGGGTTCACCGTCTTCCTCCCCTTCTTCGTCGCCGTCCAGTCCGGCGAGGGCCAGCGCGACGCCGCGTTCTGGCTCCAGTTGCTGCTGGCCATGTACGCGGGCGCGCGGCTCTCCGCGATGGTGCTGACGAGCCGCCGCAAACTGCTCCAGGGCTCCTTCTGGCTGTTCGTCTACATGGCCATGGGCGTGGCCCCCCTCGCCCAGGCCGTCCTCGGCCGGGTCCCGACGCCCGTCGTCGGCCCCCGCTCCGACCTCACCGTCGCGATCGGCCTCGTACTGCTGGGCTGCACGGCCTTCGACGTCGGCGTCCTGCTGGCCCGTCACCGGCCCGCAGGCCGTGCGGGCGGCTCCCCGAAGGAGCCGAAGCCGCTCATGGCCCACCGCGGGCGGCTCCAACTGCTGACCGCCCTGGCCTTCCTCGGCAGCGCGGCCTTCATCGTGAAGCTGGGCGGCCCGGCGGTGTTCTTCTCCAGCCGCCAGGAGATCATCGCGGGCATCCAGGAGGCCGGCGTCTCCAACGGCGACGGCCAGGCGGGCCAGGCGCTGCTGCGCGGCTTCGGCACCGTACCGGCGCTGCTCGCGCTGCTGTTGTACACGCGCTGGCTGATCACGTCGGGCTTCGCCCGCCGCAAGGTGTCGGTCATCGTCACCTGGGCGGCGCTCGCCGTGCTGAACCTGATCGTCAACAATCCGGTCTCGAACCCGCGTTACTGGTTCCTCACCGTCATGTTCGCGCTGCTGTTCACGGTCTTCCCGGTGAGCGCCGCGATGTACCGGGTGGCGCTGTCGATGGCCGTGGTGGTCGCCCTGCTCGTCTTTCCCTTCGCGGACCGCTTCCGCTACGACGAGAAGAACTACAAGCCCGTCGAGACGACCTCGTTCCTGGAGCCGATGGCGCTCAAGGACTACGACCAGATCGGCATGTTCGCGAACACCATCACCTTCTCCAACTCCGGCCCCGGCCACTTCTACGGGCGTCAGCTCGCCGGATCCGTCTTCTTCGCGGTGCCGCGCTCGGTGTGGCCGGGCAAGCCGCGCGACACGGGCGTGATGGTCGGCCAGTGGATGGGCACGGTCAACACCAACCTCTCCTCCCCGATCTGGGCGGAACTGTGGCTCGACTTCGGGCCGCTGGGCATGGGGGGCGGGCTCCTGGCCGTGGGGTACGCCGCCGCGCGCGTCGACCGCCGCTACGCCAAGCGGGCCACGCGCCGGTCGCCGCCGGGCAGCCTGATCTCGACGGTGGTCCCGCTGGTCGCCGGGTACTCCTTCATCCTGCTGCGGGGGCCGCTGCTCCAGGCGTCGGGCCGCGTCGCCATCGCCGGCCTGTGCCTCGCGCTGGTGGCGACGTACCGCACCGACAAGGCGGCCACCCTGCGCTAGCCGCGGCTACGCGGCCAGGGCCTCGGCCTCGGGAGCGGGTACCCGTAGCCGGGCCACGCGGAGCCAGGCGGCCGCCGCCTTGAGGGCCGAGCCCGCCGCCAGGCCCCAGGCGGCTCCCGTCACGCCCCACAGGGCGTGGCCGCCCAGCAGCAGGGCCACCGACAGCAGGGAGAAGACGACCTGCAGGGACAGCGTGGCCTTCGGGTTCAGCACCCGCAGGGTCAGCAGCGCGCAGGTGCCCAGGCCCATCACCGCGTACTGCGCCCCCGTCGCGGGCAGCAGCGCCGAGGCCGCCGTCCAGGTGTCGCCGAGCAGGTGACGGCCCAGCCGGTCGGGCAGCGCGTACAGGACGGCCGCCCAGCCGCCTCCGAGCACGGCGAGGACGACGCCCATCAGGGCGGTCATCCGGACCACGCCCCGCTTGCCGGCGGCCCGGCCGACGACCGGGGGCCCGAACGCGTTCGCCGAGTTGAACAGCACGTTCAGCGGCCCGAAGAGGGTGGTGGCCCCGCGCAGCGCGCCGACGGCCAGCGGGGTCGCGAACGCCCCGAGTCCGAGCACCGCGAGCTGGCTGGAGCCGTTGCCGACGGCGAACTCCACCACGAAGCGCTGCCCGAGGTGCCCGCGCCGCAGGTACGGGCGCAGCTCGGCCCGCGCCCCGCGCACGAAGGGCCGCAGCAGCCACAGCCCGAGCCCGAGGGCGGGCAGCGCCGACAGCCCCCACACAAGCACCAGCCGGGAGGCCGACGCCCCGGACGGCTGCACGGCCAGCGCCGCGACCACGCATACCAGCCGCAACGTGTCCGCGGCCAGCGCCCGCTGGGGCACCCGCAGCGCGGAGAAGCAGTACCGCAGCCCGTCCTGTACGAGGACCAGCGGGAGGACGAGTCCCAGCGCGAGGAACCCCCGTCCGGTGGCGCCCGTCAGGGCCAGGCCCACCACGGCCAGCACCAGCCCGGCCACCGCCGAGGCGGCCGCCGTGAACAGCACGGAGGAGCGGCACACCACGGCGAGCCCCGCCCCGGCTTCGTCCGGGGGGAGGCCCTGGCCCTTCTCCAGGACCACGGTCTGGCCGACGTACGCCATGTTCAGCCCGAGGAGCACGCTGAAGGTCACGTACACCATGGAGAAGCCGGCGAAGCCGGACGCCGAGGACAGCCGCGCGGCCAGCACCAGCACCAGGATGTTCGTGGCGCTGGACGCGGCCTGGTCCAGGACCGAGGAGACGGCGGCGAGGCCCCGCCGGCTCACCGCCGGCCCGTACGGACCGTGCGCAGGGCCACGGTGTCGGTGCCGTCGCCCGGGACGTGCTGCCCGGGGTCGGCGGGCTGCCGCGTCAGCGGCTGCGGGGCCGGCGGCGAGCCCGGGCCGGCGGCCTTCTCGGAGTTGTTGGCGTTCTTGGTGTTCTTGGAGTCGCGGCGCTTCCCGTCGGGCAGCGGGGTGTGCAGCACCGCGCCGAGCACGGTGCCGCCGGCGCCGCTGATGAGTTCGCGGATCCGGGCCAGGTCGCTGCGGTGCACGGCGCGCGGGTCGCAGACGACCAGGACGCCGTCGACACGGTCGACGAGGGCGAGCGCGTCGGCGTAGGAGAGGACGGGCGGCGCGAGCACGACGACGGTGGAGTTGGGGGAGTCGGCCTCGGAGATCAGCCGGGTGGAGCGCGGGGAGGTCAGCGCGCGGGCGACGTTGCGCACCCGCTCGCCGGGGATCAGGTCGAAGGCGCCCGACTCGCCGGCGTCCACGACGAGCTGGCGTCCGTCGGGCCAGTCGGACTCCCCGCCCTGCCCGGAACCGGAACCGGCGGCGCCCGACGGCTGGCTCCAGCGCGGCCGCCCGCCCGCGTCGGTGGGCAGCTGACTGGCCAGCACCGGGGTGCGCAGGTCGGCCTCGATGAGCAGGACGTCCTTGCCGGTCTCGGCGAAGGAGGCGGCGAGGTTCACGGCCACGGCGGCCGCGGTCTCGCTGGAGCCGCGCGGGGCGACCACCAGCAGGCGCCGCCGGTCGGCGAACCGGGAGTCGTAGGCGAGGCGGAAGGCCACCGAGCGGTACTCCTCGGCGAGCCGGGGATCGGCCTCGCCCGCCGCGAGCAGCGGCCCGCCGCCGGTCCGGTCCCGGGGCAGGTAGCCCAGTACGGGTGCGCGCAGGGCCCGGGCCACGTCGCCTTCGGAGCGCGGCGCCGGGTCGAAGACCAGCCGGACCCAGGCGGCGAGCAGGCCGAGGGCCAGACCGACGGCCGCGCCCAGCGCGAGCGACATGGGCAGGCCCGGCCCGTCGGGGGCGGTGGGCACGGTCGCCGGGCTGGTGACCCGGCCCGGGGTCATGTCCAGGGCGGCGAGCTTGGCGATGTTGCTGTTGAGGGTGTTGACCTTGCTCTGCAGGTCCGTCTTGGAGGTCAGCGCCGCGTCGCGGGCCGTGCCGGCCGCCATGTTGTTGGCCTGCCGGGCCGTCTCGTCGAGCTGCTTGGCGACCGGGTCGCGCTGGTCCTCGTACCCCTTGACCATCTTGTCGCGGGTGGCGTCGAGGGACTCCTGCCTCTTGAACAGGTAGGCCTCGCTCAGCGCGTTGGCCCGCCTGGCGGCCTCGCGGGGGGAGGCTGAGGTGTAGGTGAAGCGGAGCACCATCGTCTGCGGCGGGTTGGTCACCTGCAGGCCGCCGCGCAGCGGGGCCAGGGCCTTGGAGTCCATGCCGAGCTTCTTCGCGGCCTGCTCGGCCGTGGAGCTGGAGAGCGCGACCTGGCGCTCCGAGCCGATGTTGATGGCCTTGTCGGGCGCCAGGCTCGGGTTGAACGGGTCGTCGGTGGGGGCGCGCAGCACGATGTCGGTGGTCGCGACGTAGGTGTCCGCGGTGGAGACGCCGAGGTAGACGCCGCCCAGCAGGCCGATGCCCACGCCCGCGCCGATGAGGCGGCGGTAGCGCAGCAGCTGTTTGAACTGGTCCCGCAGGAGATCCGGTTCGTCCTCGGCCGGGGCCGCCGCCGGGCGGTTCGTCTCGGTCACGGCTGGAGACCCCCAAGTGCTTCGTCGATCAGTGCGTCGATGCGGGCCAGGCCCGCCTCACGGCTCAGGTGGGCCGCCACGTGGACGGGCCCGGCGGCGCCGAGCGCGTTCGCGCCCTCGGGGTCCTCGGCCAGGGCCCGTACGGCCTTCAGCAGGGCCCCGGGGTCCTCCGGCGGTACGAGCACCCCCGCGCCGGAACGTTCCACCTCCTGGGCGGTACCGCCCTCGGCCGCGACGGACGCGATGACGGGCCGGCCGGCCTGGAAGTAGGAGGTCAGCTTGGACGGGACGCTCATGTCGAGCACGGCCGCGTGCTGGGTGACCGCGAGGACGTCCGCCGCGGCGAGGATATCGGGGAACTCGCCGTCGGCGGCAGGGGGGATGATGTCCAGATTCGGGACGTCGGCCGCGAGGCCGGCGAGGGCCGCGCGCTGGCTGCCGTCGCCCATGAGGACGAAGCGGACGTCCGGGTCGAGCCGGGCGGCGCCGACGAGGACTTCGAGCCCCTGCTTGAGGCCCATGTTCCCGGAGTGCAGCACCACGGTCTGGCCGGGTGCCCAGCCGAGGTGGTGGCGGGTCTCCCCGCGCGGCTTGGTGGGCTGCGGCACGTGGGACCAGTTGGGCACCACGCGGATCCGGCCCGGGTCCACGCCCATGCCGACGACCCGGTCCACGAAGGTCTCGTGGATGACGCCGACGAGGGTGGCGCGCTTCAGGGCGTACGCCTCCGCGCGCCCGGCGAGCGCGGCCGCCTTGTCGCCGCCGCTGATCCCGCTCTGCGCGGCGGCGGCCCCCATCAGGTCCTGGACGACCGGGACGTAGGGCACCTTCCACTTCGCCGCGAGCCGGGCGGCGAGCACTCCGCCCGCCAGGCTGGGCATCTGGGCCAGGATCGCGTCCGGCTTCGGCATCCGGGGCGGGGCCACGGCACCGTGCAGCAGAATCGATCCTTCAAACAGCGCACGCTTGACGGCGGTCTGACGCGGCGGCACGGTGTGCGCACGCCGGTGCACGGTGACCCCCGCGCGCTGTTCCGTGCGCCGCAGCGCCCCCTTGTACTCCGGCTCGACGGACCACGCCGGGTAGTGCGGCATACCGGCCAGGACGTGGGTCTCGTGTCCGGATTCCGCCCAATGCTCCGCGATCTGGGTGGCGTACGGGCCTATGCCCGCATGCTCGGGGGCGTAGTTGGTGGAAACCAGCAGCAGGCGCCGGTGGCCGGATGTGGACACTGAAGGTCCCCTTCTCCCCTGGATGATGCGCACGTCACCCTATTCGTTCACCGGCAACGTGGGGAACGTGCGCGCTATTGTCTGCTAATCCGCCGCACCGGGGGGTGCGGCCGCTGGGGGGTAACTGATGACGGAGTCCGACATGTCCGAGCCCGTTCCGGCCGCACGCAGGCCGTACCGGGTCGGCTACGCGCCCGGGGCCTACGACCTGTTCCACATCGGACATCTCAACATCCTCCGCCACGCCCGCAGTCGGTGCGACTACCTCGTCGCCGGTGTGGTTTCGGACGAGATGGCCGAACTGGCCAAGGGGCGGCGCCCCATGATCCCGCTCGTCGAGCGGCTGGAGATCGTCCGCAGCGTCAAGTACGTCGACGCCGCCTTCGTGGAGACGGTTCCGGACAAGGTCGAGACCTGGAAGCAGGTCCGCTTCGACGTGATCTTCAAGGGCGACGACTGGCGGGGCACCCCCAAGGGCCACCGCCTGGAGCAGGACTTCGCCGCCCACGGGGTCGACGTCGTCTACTTCCCCTACACCGTCCACACGTCCAGCACCCAGCTGCGCCGGGCCCTGGACGCGCTCGCGCAGCCCCAGGCGGAACCCTTCACCGCCGAACGGCGCTGAGCTCCCGGAACCACTTCGTCAGGAACGCCAGCAGGAACAGCACGGCGACCGCGCCCAGACCCGCGTACGCCCAGCGGAACAGCGCCCCGCCGCCCAGCAGCACGAACACCAGGCAGAACACCCCGTAGTCCACGGGCAGCAGTGCCACCGCGCGCAGGGTCGACGGCGCGGCCGCGGGACTTCCCGGGGCCGGCTTCGGCTTCAGCTTCTCCGTCAGCAGGCCGCCGAAGAAGGTGACGACCGCGGCGAACTGGAAGCCCAGCGGCACCAGCAGCCAGCCGTCGGAGCCCGTCCCGTACGCCTCGGGGAAGCGGTGGAAGGCGATCAGCACACAGGTGTGCAGCGCGGTCAGCTTGGCGCAGTCCACGACGTGGTCGAGCCACTCTCCCGCCGCGCTGCCGCCCCCGCGCAGCCGGGCCAGCTGCCCGTCGGCGGAGTCGAAGGCGAAGCCCACCGCGAGCGCCGCCCACACGGCGATCCCCAGCCCCCACGAGGGGGCGGCCAGCGCCACCGCGGCCACGGCGGCGAAGCTGAAGGCGGCGCTGACCAGCGTCACCTGATTCGGAGTGAGCCCCAGCGCGTACGATCCGGCGGCCAGGTAGCGCCCGGCGGGCCGGTTGACGAACCGCGAGTAGAGCGACACCCCCTTCGCCGACTTCTGCGCCCCGCGCAGCTCCCGCAGCGCGGTCCCGACTCTCGCCATGCGTACCCCTGAGCCCGTCGATGGAACACGCGTGCTGTTGCACGCGTGTTCGTATGAGGGGCACATCATCGCAGGACCGGCGGAGCCTCCCGCCGCGGATCCGCCTTCACGATCCCTACGACACCACCCGCAACAGCAGCACCGACCGGGCCGGGACCGTCAGCGCCTCCCCGCCCCGGTGCCGGGTACCGGGAGCCCCGGCCTGCTCCTCCCGCGAGGTGTCCAGGACCAGCTCGTACGAGCCCGCCCACGGCGCGCCCGGCAGCACCCACTCCACCGGCCGGTCCCCGGCGTGCAGCAGCGCCAGGAAGCTGTCGTCCGTCACCTGCCGGCCCCGCTCGTCACGGCCCGGGATGTCCCGCCCCGACAGGTACAGCCCCACCGCCGCGGCCGGCGCGTACCAGTCCCGCTCCGTCATCTCACCGCCCGCCGGGGTGAACCAGGCCAGGTCCCGCAGCCCGTCCGCACCCTGCGCCCGCCCCGAGAAGAACGCCCGGCGCCGCAGCACGGGATGGGCCTGGCGCAGCGCGATCAGCCGCCGGGTCAGCGCGAACAGCTCGCTCCACGCCGGGTCGGAGAGCAGCGACCAGTCCACCCACCCCGTCTCGTTGTCCTGGCAGTACGCGTTGTTGTTGCCGCCCTGGGTGCGCCCGAACTCGTCGCCCGCCACCAGCATCGGCACCCCGGTCGACAGCAGCAGCGTGGTCAGGAGGTTGCGCAGCTGGCGCCGGCGCAGCGCCCCGATCCGCGGGTCCGCGCTCTCGCCCTCCGCCCCGCAGTTCCACGACCGGTTGTCGTTGGTCCCGTCGCGGCCCGCCTCGCCGTTCGCGTCGTTGTGCTTGCGCTCGTAGGTCACCAGGTCGCGCAGGGTGAAACCGTCGTGCGCCGTCACGAAGTTCACCGAGGCGTACGGCCGCCGCCCGCCCCACGCGTACAGGTCGCTGGAGCCCGACAGCCGGTACCCGAGGTCCCGTACGTCGGGCAGCGCGCCCCGCCAGAAGTCGCGTACGGCATCCCGGTAGCGGTCGTTCCACTCCGTCCACAGCGGCGGGAACGCCCCCACCTGGTAGCCGCCCGAGCCCACGTCCCAGGGCTCCGCGATCAGCTTCACCCGGCGCAGCACCGGGTCCTGGGCGATCACCGCGAGGAACGGCGAGAGCATGTCCACGTCGTGCATCGAGCGGGCCAGCGCCGCCGCCAGGTCGAAGCGGAAGCCGTCCACCCCCATCTCCGTCACCCAGTAGCGCAGCGAGTCGGTGATCAGGCGCAGCACGTGCGGCCGCCCCGCGTGCAGGGTGTTGCCGCAGCCCGTGTAGTCGGCGTAGCGGCGCTGGTCGGACTGCAGCCGGTAGTACGCCCGGTTGTCGATCCCCCGCAGCGACAGCGTCGGGCCCAGCTCCCCGGCTTCCGCCGTGTGGTTGTAGACCACGTCGAGGATGACCTCGATCCCGGCCGCGTGCAGGGCCTTCACCATCCGCTTGAACTCGCCGACCTGCTGTCCGGCGGTTCCGCTGGAGGAGTAGCCGGCGTGCGGGGCGAAGTAGCCGACCGAGTTGTAGCCCCAGTAGTTGCGCAGGCCCCGCCGCAGCAGGTGGTCCTCGTGCGCGAACTGGTGCACCGGCAGCAGCTCCACCGCCGTCACGCCGAGCTTCGTCAGGTGCTCGACCGCCGCCGGATGGGCCAGCCCCGCGTACGTGCCGCGCAGCTCCTCGGGAACACCCGGATGGCGCATCGTGAAGCCGCGCACGTGCAGCTCGTAGATCACCGAATCGGCCCAGGGGGTCTTCGGCCGGACGTCGTCCGACCAGTCGTCGTCATCGTGGACGACGACCCCCTTCGGGACGTACGGGGCCGAGTCCCGGTCGTCGCGCACGGTGTCGGCGATGTACTGCTGGGGCCAGTCCCGGACGTGCCCGTACACCTCCGGCGGCAGGGAGAAGTCTCCGTCCACCGCACGCGCGTACGGGTCCAGGAGCAGCTTCGCCGGATTGTGGCGGGCGCCCGTCCAGGGGTCCCAGCGGCCGTGCACCCGGAATCCGTAGCGCTGTCCGGGCCGCACGCCCGGCACGAAGCCGTGCCAGATCTCGTGCGTCAGCTCGGTCAGGGCGCAGCGGGTCTCCCCGCCCCGTTCGTCGAAGAGGCACAGCTCCACCGCCTCCGCGCCCTGCGCCCAGAGCGCGAAGTTGGTGCCCAGGGCCCCGCCGGGGCCCAGGTGGAAGCGGGCCCCCAGGGGGTGCGAGGAGCCCGGCCAGACAGGGGGCGAGGGGCGCGCGGCGGCCCGTAACACCTGCGCCTGGACCCGCTCGCGCACGGCGTCCATGCCGTCCGTCCCGTTGATTCCCTTCGCTGCGTCCGTGCCTCCCGTGGCCTCCGGTCCGGCCACGGCATTGCTGGCGGCGGCATCCACCGCCTCTTGTCCGGCTGCGCTCGACACTGCCCGCCTCCACGGCTCCTGGTACCGGCGGGGGAGTGCGGCCCCGGCGTCCCGGCCTGGGCCCGCCCCCGTCTGGTCCTTCCCACTGTTCTGCCCGGACAGTTCTGCCCGGAACGTGCCCGGCCCTCACGTTTCCCCCGGAGTGGCCGGTCGTTGGACGGGGCGTGACTCTTCTGACGAGGCGGGCAGGGGCGGGCTTGGCCGCCGTGGCGGCATGGGCGGGCCTGCTGGGCGGGCTGACCGGCTGCACCAAGGACGGCGGATCCCCGGTGGAGATCGCCCTGCCCGGCAAACCCCGGTCGCCGGACGAGGCCATCCGGATCTCCCCCGAGGACAACGCCAAGGGGGTGCCGGCCGAGGGCCCGCTGCGGGTGCACGTGCCCGAGGGCCGCCTGGAGCGGGTCGTCGTCACCAAGGTCGAGGACGCCCAGGAGGAGCGGGTCCCCGGGGCCATCGCCGCCGACGGGCTCAGCTGGAGCCCGGACCCGGCGGCCGGACGGCTCGCGCTCGCCGCCAAGTACACCGTCGACGCGGTCGCCCTCGACGGGCACAACCGCCGCCAGGCCCGGCACACCACCTTCACCACCTACGTCCCCGAGGAACGGTTCATCGGCTACTTCAAGCCCGAGCACCGTTCCACCGTCGGCACCGGAATGATCGTCTCCTTCAAGTTCAACCGCTCCATCAAGCAGCGCGCCGACGTGGAACGGGCCATCACCGTCACCTCCGACCCGGCCGTGCCCGTCGTGGGCCACTGGTTCGGCGACGAGCGCCTCGACTTCCGGCCCAAGGAGTACTGGAAGCCGGGCACCGAGGTCACCGTCAAGATGAACCTCCGGGACGTGGAGGGCGCGCCCGGCTCGTACGGCATCCAGGACAAGACCATCCGCTTCACCGTCGGCCGCTCCCAGGTCTCCCTCGTCGACGCCGCCGCGCACACCATGGAGGTCCGCCGCGACGGGGAGCTGCTGTCGACGATCCCGATCAGCGCCGGGGCGCCGAAGAACACCACCTACAACGGCAAGATGGTGGTGATGGAGATGTTCGACGTCACCCGGATGAACGGGCAGACCGTCGGGTTCGGCGGCGAGTACGACATCCCCGACGTCCCCCACGCGATGCGGCTCACCACCTCCGGCACCTTCCTGCACGGCAACTACTGGGCCAGCCCCGACACCTTCGGCTCCACCAACACCAGCCACGGCTGCGTGGGCCTGCGCGACGACAAGGGCGGCGGTTCGGACACCCCGGCGGGCTGGTTCTTCGACCGGACGCTGGTCGGGGACGTGGTGGAGGTCGTGAACTCGCAGGACCGGATCGTGGCCCCCAACAACGGGCTGGGCGGCTGGAACATGTCCTGGGCGGACTGGGTCGCCGGATCCTCCATCAGCTGACCCCACGGCCGCCCCCGGTGGATCGCCGAGGCCGTTCCCCGCAATCGAGTGATTGTCGGACCGTAATTGCGCAGTGCAGGAGTGTCGTCCGTTCGCCGCGCCGGGCCCCGCCCGCAGCCTGTCAGGGCCATCAGCGGAAACGGACGGAGCGTCATGTCAGCAAGGAACTGGGCCCTGGGGCTCGCGGTCGGGGCCGTACTGGCCGCCGGGTCCCCCACGGCCCTGGCGGCGGGGCCGGACGCCCCCCTCCTCCCCGCCGCCCGCACCCTGCGGGCGCCGCTGCCGGACGGGCTCGGCCCCTGCGTCCCGGGCGAGTGCCCCAGCCCCTTCCCGCAGATCGGCAGCGACGGCAGCATCAAGGGCCGCGACAACGCCGTCAACATCTTCGCCGGCGGGCAGTTCCGGGTCCGGGGGCGCGCCTCCGAGGCCGAGGGCCGCCTGGTCGTCCTCGGCGGCTTCGACCAGGACAAGCTGGCCGGCGGGGACTCCCGCTACACCGTCGGCATCGTCGGAGCGGGCTCCCTGGTCCCGCCCCCGGACGGGGCGGACTTCCTCACCACCGGCGCCGACGTCACCGTCGCGGCGAACGAGACCCTCATCGCCGACCGGGGCGTGGTCCGGTACGCCGGCACCCTCACCGGCACCGTGACCGGCACCCGCACCCGGGACACCGCCGCCGTCACCCCGTACGCGGGCCTGCGCGACCGGCTCACCGCCGCCAGCCAGTGCTACGCCTACGTCGACGGCAGGCCCCGCACGGCGACCGGCACCGTCGCCAACAGCGGCTTCGAGACCCTCTTCACCGGGGACGGCACCTCCCCGCTCCAGGTCTTCACCGTGGACGCCGACCTGGTCGGCGCCCGGGGCGGCGCACAGGGCGTCCGCTTCGCGCGGATCCCGGCCGGGGCGACCATCCTGGTCAACGTCCTGGGCGCCGGCACCCGCACCATCAACACCTACAGCGGCACCCTCGTCGACGCCCAGGACCCCCTCAACGCCCACCGCGAACGGCTGCTCTGGAACTTCCCGGACGCCGCCACGGTGAACCTGAACGGCAGCGGCCAGTTCCAGGGCAGCTTCCTGATGGGCAACCAGACCTCCGAGACCACCGTGACCCTGCCCGGCATCAACGGCCGCTTCTTCACCACCGGCTCCGTCACCCACGGCAGCGAGACGGTCGGGGGCGGCGGCCAGGAGTTCCACGCCTACCCCTTCACGGGGAACCTCCCCGACTGCGGCTCCGCCCCCGCGCCGACCGGCGCCGTGGCCGTGACCAAGGTGGACGAGAACGGCGCTCCGCTGGCCGGGGCCACCTTCGAGCTCTGGCACGAGACCAACGGGGCGCCCGGCCTCCAGACGGACGGCACGGGCGCCGACGCGAAGGTGACCGACTGCACCACCCCGCCGAACGGCACGTGCCGGCACACCGAAGCGGCACTCGGCACGTACTACTGGCGCGAGACGGCCGCTCCGGCCGGTCACGACCTGCCCGCGAACCCGGTCTTCCCGCTGACGCTGACCCGGGAGAACGCCTCGGCCGGAGTCGGGGTACGCGTCGTGAACCCCACGACCACGGCCCCGGGCGCCAGGGTCGTGCTGCACAAGACCGACAGGGACACCGGCGCCGCCCTGCCCGGCGCCCGCTTCGAGCTGTGGCGCGAGACCAACGACCGGGCCGGCCTCCAGACCCTCGGCGAGGACGCCGACGAGCGGCTCGACGGGCTCTGCGTGACCGACGCCCGGGGCAGCTGCACGGTCGAGCTGCCGGTCGACGAGACCTACTACTGGCGCGAGACCGGCCTCCCGGCCGGCTACGAACCGCCCCAGAACCCCGTCACCGCCTTCGAGCTGACGCCGGGCGACGTCGTGCGGGGCATCGTCGTCACCGTCACGAACCGCAAGAAGGGCGAGGAGCACCCCGGCTCCCTGCGCGTCCTGAAGAAGGACGCCAAGACCGGGAGGCCGCTGCACGGCGCGGTGTTCGAGGTCTGGAAGGAGACCAACAACACCCCGGGCCTGCAGACCCGCGGCATCAACGCCGACCAGAGGGCCAAGGACGGCTGCGCCACCGACCGGGCCGGGGTCTGCGACTTCGACGGGCTCTCCGAGGGCTCGTACTACCTGGTCGAGACGGACGTCCCCGAGGGCTACGTCCTGCCGCGCGACCGGGTGACCGGACCGCTGCACGTGACGGCGCGGGCCCCCGGCAACCGCGTCGAGGTCACGCTCCACAACAAGCGTGACGAGCACGGCAAGGGCAAGCAGGACGGCAAGCACGACGGCGGACACGAAGGCAAGCACGACGACGGACACGAAGGCAAGCACGACGGCGGACACGACGGGGACGAGGAGTACGACGAGGCCCCGGACGCCTGACCGCACCCGGCGCGGCCGCGCCGAACCCCCGCTGCGCCGGTGGAGTGAGCCCCTCACCCCGCCGGCGCAGCCGCGCGCGCGGCGCCCCGCCCCGGCGGGTTGGCTGGAGCACGGCGGCCCGGCCGGCGGGCCCGAGGAGGACCGATGACCGTACGCCAGGCGATGACGACCACGACCGCGGCGAAGGCCGCGCTGGCCGCCGCCCTCCTCGCGGTCCTCGCCCTGCCGGGCCCGGCCCTCGCGGCCGAGCCCGAGCCCGAGACGGCGTGCACGGCGGGCACCGGCCCCTACCAGCGGGAGCTGGAGGCCCACCTGCACCGGACCGTCGACGGGGTGCAGTCACCGGCCGACTGCGCCGCCGTCCGCGCCTTCCAGCGCGCCCACCGCGTTACCCCCGCCGACGGCTACTCCGGCCCCGCGACCTTCCGTACGATGACGGCCGTCGCCGCCCGCGCGAACCCCAACGCCTCGGGCGCCTGCCCCGTCCGCGACCACCGCGTCACCTGCGTCGACCTGGAGCGCCAGCTGCTGTGGGTGCAGAAGGGCCGGCGCGTGCTCTTCGCGCCCGTGCCCGTCCGCACCGGACGCGACGACGAGGAGACCCGCCCCGGCTGGCACGAGATCTACTGGCGGCACAAGGACCACGTCTCCACGCTCTACGAGAACTCCCCGATGCCCTACGCGCAGTTCTTCGACGAGGGCCAGGCCCTGCACGGCCGCTCCGGCGACCTGTACGCGCACGGCGGCTCGGCGGGCTGCGTGAACCTCTCGGTGCCGGACGCGGAACGCCTGTGGAACCTGCTGACGGAAGGGGACGCGGTCTACGTCTGGGGCACGAAGCCCGGCACCGAGGACTGACGTACCGTCCCCTCCTCCCCCTCCTTCCGTCACTTGGGACGGAACAGTGACATGACCGTGCCTTTCCGTGGTCTGCCCATGTGATTTCCTGTCGACAAGCGCGCGACTGTCCGCGCGCGGGGGACATGGGGAGAACACGAGTGAACCTGCAGCCGATACGCGGCCGCGTCCGCACCGGCCTGCCGGCCCTTCTGCTGGGAGCGGCCCTGCTGCTGACCAGCGCGTGCAGCGGCGGCGGGGGCAACAGCGGGGGCAGTGGCGGGAACGACGGCAAGGGGACGACGGCCGGGTCCAAGACCGGCACCGAGGCGTCCAAGGCCGTGGTCAACGTCAAGCCGGACGACGGGGCCAAGGAGGTCGCCACGAGCGGCGTCCTGAAGATTTCCAGCACCGGCGGCAAGCTCACCGCGGTGACGGTCGCCGACACCAAGGGCAACGCGGTGGAGGGCAAGCTGGCCGGTGACGGCGCCAGCTGGGAGCCCGCGCGCAACCTGGCCGCCGCCACCGAGTACAAGGTGCACGCGGTCGCCAAGGACGAGGCCGGCCGGGAGTCCGCCAAGGACACCACCTTCACCACCCTCACCCCGCAGAACACCTTCGTCGGCCACTACACGCCCGAGGACGGTTCGACCGTCGGCGTCGGCATGCCGGTCTCGGTCAACTTCACCCGGGGCATCACCAACACCGAGGCCGTCGAGAAGGCCATCACCGTCACGGCCGAGCCGTCCGTGCCGGTCGAGGGCCACTGGTTCGGCAACGACCGCCTCGACTTCCGCCCCGACAAGTACTGGGCCGCGGGCACCAAGGTCACCGTGAAGCTCGCCCTCGACGGCGTCGAGGGCCGTCCCGGGGTCTACGGCAAGCAGACCCGTACGGTCACCTTCACCGTCGGCCGCTCCCAGGTCACCACCGTCGACGCGAGCGCGCACACGATGCAGGTCGTCCGCGACGGCCAGGTCCTCAAGGACATCCCGATCACCGCGGGCGCCCCGTCGACGACCACGTACAACGGACAGATGGTCATCAGCGAGAAGTACAAGGTGACCCGGATGAACGGCGCCACCGTCGGCTTCGGCGGCGAGTACGACATCTCGGACGTCCCGCACGCGATGCGGCTGTCGCAGTCGGGCACCTTCGTCCACGGCAACTACTGGGCCTCCTCCAGCACCTTCGGCTCGGAGAACGTCAGCCACGGCTGCGTCGGCCTGGAGGACGAGCGCGGCGCCGGTGACGACAGCACCCCCGCCGCCTGGTTCTACAACGAGTCCCTGATCGGCGACGTGGTCGTCGTGAAGAACTCCAAGGACAAGCAGATCGCCCCGGACAACGGCCTCAACGGCTGGAACATGGACTGGGCGGAGTGGACCAAGTAGTCCCCCTCCCCGCGTAGTCGGGTGGCCCGGTGCTGTGACCCACAGCACCGGGCCACCTCGCGTTAACCGGCGCTAACCTTCCCCGTATGACCCTCTCTCTCGAAGTCTCCGAAGGCGTCGGCACGATCCTGCTGGACCGCCCGCCCATGAACGCCCTCGACATCGCCACCCAGGACCGGCTGCGCGAGCTCGCGGTCGAGGCCACCGACCGCGCCGACGTGCGCGCGGTGATCCTCTACGGCGGGGAGAAGGTGTTCGCGGCCGGCGCGGACATCAAGGAGATGCAGACCATGGACCACGCGGCGATGGTCGCCCGGTCCCGCGGCCTGCAGGACGCCTTCACGGCCGTGGCCCGGATCCCCAAGCCCGTGGTCGCCGCCGTCACCGGCTACGCGCTGGGCGGCGGCTGCGAGCTCGCCCTCTGCGCCGACTACCGGATCGCCGCCGACAACGCGAAGCTCGGCCAGCCCGAGATCCTGCTCGGCCTGATCCCGGGCGCGGGCGGCACCCAGCGCCTGTCCCGGCTGATCGGCCCCTCCAAGGCCAAGGACCTCATCTTCACCGGCCGGATGGTCAAGGCCGAAGAGGCCCTCGCGCTCGGGCTGGTGGACCGGGTCGTGCCCGCCGCCGAGGTGTACGAGCAGGCGCGCGCGTGGGCCGCGAAGCTCGCGCAGGGCCCGGCCCTCGCGCTGCGGGCCGCGAAGGAGTGCGTCGACGCGGGCCTGGAGGCGGACATCGACACCGGCCTGACCATCGAACGCAACTGGTTCGCGGGCCTGTTCGCCACCGAGGACCGCGAGCGCGGGATGCGCAGCTTCGTCGAAGAGGGCCCCGGCAAGGCCAAGTTCCTCTAGGCGCGGTGGAGGACCCCCCTGCGGGTGGATTAGCCAGGCCTTAAGGGAGCCTTAAGCGGACCTGATGATCCACTCACGGTGATCGCCGCGCAGCGCAATGTCACCGCAGGTCAGGTCGGCCCCACCCGCCCCCGGTTGCCTTTCGCATATGCCGGAGCACCCCCTCGGGACCCGCGGTCCCGGGGGGTGTTTTCCCGTGGAACGGCCCGGACGGGCGCACGGGCCGTCCATGATGGGTGCATGGCGGGCCTGGAGGGTGTGGAACAGCCGCGGCAGCGCAGCAGCGCTGCGACCGTGCGGCTCACGGCGGCGCTCGAGGACGAACAGGGCCTCGAGGCGCTGGAGCGGTACGGGAACCCGGCCGAGGGGGAAGTGACGCTGCCGTCCATGCCGGAGTCCGCGAGTACGGCCCGCCGGCTCACGCAGAGCGTGGTGATCCGCTTCTGGGGCCTCTCGCCGCAGATCGCCGAGCACGCCGTACTGCTGGTCTCGGAGCTCGTCGGCAACGCCGTGCGCCATACCGGGGCGCGTTCGTTCGGCTTACGGATGGTGCGCCGGCGAGGCTGGATCCGGGTCGAGGTGCGTGATCCCTCGCGCGGGCTGCCCTGTCTGATGCCGGTGCACGAGCTGGACGTCACGGGCCGGGGGCTGTTCCTCGTCGACAAGCTGTCCGACCGCTGGGGTGCCGACCTGCTGCCGCGCGGCAAGATCACCTGGTTCGAGATGCGGGTCGCCGACCGATAGGCGCCGCCGAACGCCAGAAACCCCCTGTCGCCGTGTCGGCGTCGCGGGGGTTTCATGGGTGCGCCGAGGATCGGTGGGGTGTGTGATCCTCGGCGGAAGACTTCGCTCGGGTCAAAGGGAAGCCGTGATTCCGACTATGGCAGACGAGGGCCCAAACGCCAAAAGTCCCTAGTCGGACATAAGTGTGCATATAGTAAGAGTTTCCTGCTAAATCTTAGGTGAGGTGGGCCACTCACCTCTCATTCCATGAATAACTATCCAACGCTCCGCGTGAATCGTCGACTACACGGTGAACGATCAGCCATCTGGCCCCCGGGCGGCGTAGGTCCCGAATTGGGTCAATCGTTATCTTCTCGCCCAACCACCACTTAAATGGGCAGGTGTTCTCACCACCAGGCCGCCGCGCGGCCCTGCGCGCGGGCGCCGCCGCCCTGGCCGGCCTCAGCGCCGCCTGCGGGGCGGACCGGACCGCCGCCGGGCCCCCCGCCCCCGCCAGCCCGGTCCCGGCCAAGCCCGCCCCGGCCCGGCCCGCCCCCGCACCCCACCGCTTCCCGGGCCAGCCCGTGGAGATCGGGCACGGCCCGCGCGACCGCCCGGCGGTCGCCCTCACCTTCCACGGCAACGGGGACCCCGCCATCGCCCGCTCCGTCCTCGCCGAGGCCGAGAAGGCGGGCGCGCGGGTCACCGTCCTGGCCATCGGCACCTGGCTCGACGCCCACCCCGACATGGCCCGCCGCGTCCTGGACGGCGGCCACGAACTCGGCAACCACACCCAGCGCCACCTCGCGATCAACGACCTGCCCGAGGCGGAGGCCTACGCCGAGATCACCGGCTGCGCCCAGCGGCTCAAGCGGCTCACCGGCTCGATCGGCACCTGGTTCCGCCCCTCCCAGACCCAGTACGCCTCCCCGCTCGTCCAGAAGCTGGCCCAGCGGGCGGGGTACCCGCACGTCCTCTCGTACGACGTGGACTCACTCGACTTCACCTCGCCCGGTGCCGCGACCGTGCTCCGCACCGTCACCGGGACGATCCACGGCGGATCGGTGGTGAGCCTGCACTTCGGCTACGCGGACACGGTCGACGCGATGCCGCCCCTCCTCGAAGAACTCGCGCGCCGCGAGCTGCGCGCGGTGACCACCACGGAGCTGCTGACCTCATGACCACGAACCGCCTTCCCCGGAAGGCCACCGCGCTCCTCGCCGGACTGGTCCTCGCCGCCCTGGCGGGCTGCGGATCCGGCGGGAAGGGCGAGCCCGAGGCGCTCGGTTCCAAGGGGCCGGCCCGCCCGGTCAAGGCCGTCCCGGCCGTCCCGCCCGGCCTCGCCGGGATGCCCCCGGTGCTCGACCCGAACGACGTGTACGCGGCGGACCGGCCGAACCAGCTGTCCCCGGTGGTCAAGAACTTCCCGTCGCGCGTCTACGTCCCGAACACCAACTCCAACACGGTGTCCGTCATCGACCCGGCCACCTACAAGGTCATCGACACCATTCCGGTCGGCGTCCAGCCCCAGCACGTGGTGCCGTCCTGGGACATGAAGACCCTGTGGGTCAACAACAACCGCGGCCACACGCTCACCCCGATCAACCCGGCCACCGGCGAGGCCGGAGAGCCCGTCGAGGTGCATGACCCGTACAACCTGTACTTCACGCCCAACGGCAAGTACGCCGTCGTGATGGCCTCCATGGACCGCGAGCTCGTCTTCCGCGATCCGCACACGATGAACCGCGTGAAGACCGTCCCGGTGACCTGTTTCGGCGTCAATCACGCCGACTTCTCGGCGGACGGCCGCTACTTCATCGTGAGCTGCGAGTTCTCCGGAGAGCTGCTCAAGGTCGACACCGAGAAGATGGAGGTCGTCGGCCAGCAGAAACTCCCCTTCGAGGGCGCCATGCCGCAGGACGTGAAGATCTCGCCGGACGGAAAGACCTTCTACGTCGCCGACATGATGGCGCACGGCATGTGGGTGCTCAGTGGCGACAAGTTCGACGTCCCCAAGCTGCTGCCCACGGGCAAGGGCTGCCACGGCCTCTACGTGGGCCGCGACTCCAAGGAGATGTACGTCTCCAACCGCGGCGAGGGCACCATCTCCGTCTTCGACTTCAAGGAGAACCGCCTCACCAAGAAGTGGGAGCTGCCCGACGGCGGCAGCCCGGACATGGGCGGGGTCTCCGCCGACGGCAAGGTGCTGTGGCTGTCCGGCCGCTACAACTCCGAGGTCTACGCGATCGACACCGCCAGCGGCAAGGAACTGGCCCGCATCCCCGTCGGCGACGGCCCGCACGGCCTCGCCGTGTACCCGCAGCCCGGCCGCTACTCCCTCGGCCACACCGGCATCTTCCGCTAGCCGGCCCCACCGGACGCGGACACGGAAGTGCCCCGGGAGCTCGCACGGCTCCCGGGACACCGGATCCGGACGGGCGGCTACTGCCAGGCGACCGGCAGCCGCTCGGGCAGCCGCTTGATGAACCCCGTACGCCAGACGAGGTTCTCCGCGGGTACGGCCAGGCGCAGCGCGGGCAGCCGATCGACGAGCACCTCCAGGGCGATCTCGGCGTGCGCCCGGCCCAGCGCGGAGGCCGGGCAGAAGTGCCGGCCGGCACCGAAGGCGAGGTGGGCGTTGGCGCCGTCCCGCTCCAGGTCCAGCTCGTCCGGGCGCTCGAAGGCCTCCGGGTCGAAGTTGGCCCCCTCCAGCAGGACCAGCACCAGCTCGCCCTCCTTGACGAGCACGTCCCCGACCCGGATGTCCGCCATCGCGATGCGCGGCAGGCCGTCGCCCACGGACAGGTTCCAGCGCAGCAGCTCGTCCACCGCCTTGCCCATGCGCTCCGGGTGCGCGCGCAGGTACCCGATCAGCTCCGGCTTCTGGAGCAGGGCGAGCACCGCGAGGACCAGGAACGCGGACGTGGAGACCGCACCCGCCCCGAAGAGCGAGACGGCGACGGTCGCGAACATCTCGTCCGTCAGGTGGGCCGACTCCGGGTCGGCCTCCTTCAGTTCGGCGAACCGGCCGAGGAGCCCCGTACGCTCCTCGGCGGGCAGCGCCAGCTGCGCCTTCAGCGCGTCGGCGAAGTAGCCGACGTCCTTGTACCAGTTGAGCGCCGAGTCGGCGAACGGCTCGCGGGCGGTCATGAACGCGACGTCCAGCCCCGACATCAGGCGGCGCCAGTCCTCGAAGGGCACCCCGAGCACCTGGCAGTGCAGGGCCGCCGAGAAGGGGTCGGCGAACCCCGCCCGGAGGTCCGCCGGACCGCCCTCGGCGACAAGGGCGTCGATCAGTTCACCGGCCTCGGCGCGCAGCCGGTCCTGGAGCCCCCGCTGGCGCGGGTTGAGCGCCTTCATGACCGCGTTGCGCAGTCCGGCGCTGTTGATGTTGCCCATGTTGTTGACGACCTCGGGCGGGATCGTCAGCGCGTACTGGCGGGGCACCCCGGCGCCCGCGGTGTCCTTGAGGCTGAAGCGCTCGTCCTCCAGTACCTGCTTGGCCAGCGCGTAGCTGCTGACCAGCCAGGCCGGGTCCCCGGTGAGGGTGCGGACCCGGGCGACGGGGGCCTTCTCGCGCAGCCACGAGCACTCCTCGGGGAGCACGTCACCGCGCCGGGAGAGGGGGAAGTCGAGGAGCGGCTCCCGCTCCCGGTCCTCCGTACCCTCAAGCTGCTCGACGCTCATCGACGGTCCTTTCGGTGGGTGCGGTGCCTTGTACGGCGGCGGCCTCGGGGCGGACGACGGCGTAGGCCTGGTTGCGGGTCGCGCGCAGGCCCCCGCCCCGGGCGAAGAGGACGTCGGTCATCGGCATCTTGACGTGGTAGGCCGCCACCGAGGACGGCACGTCGAGAATGCTCGGGGTGTCGATGAAGAAGGGCAGCTCCGCCGCCATGTAATCGAAACAGACCCGCAACTGCGCGTCCGTTATCGATTCACCTTCCGGCAACTTGGAGCCGACAAAGTGGAGGGCCATTTCCTCACAGCCCTTGCGGAATACGTCGTCGGTCTCCAGGAAATGGAGGACACGCCGGTGCAGGAGTTGGTAGACGGGGTTCGACTGGAACTCCGAGAGTGCCCTCACCCGGATCTCGGCATGCTGAGGTCCTGATTCCTCGACGCCTTTGAGAATCCTTCTGCGGACCGCCTTGATCTCCTTCGCCGCGCGCTTCTCCGCGTGTTCCCGGGTGTAGCCGAAAGCGGCGAACATCCGGTCTACGTGGAGGTCCGCGTAGACGAAGTCGACCTGCGCGAAGCGGGTCGTGGCCCATCGGGCGAGGCTGGATATGCGCTCGGAGCTGAAGTAGCTGTTGCCAGGACTCACTCCGATGAGCACATGGTCGCCGTCTTCCCAGATATGGCGGCAGGTGCGGGTGAAGGGCAGAACTTCGAATGATGCGTCAGCTGTGATCGTCACCTGTGTGTGATCGCCCTTGTTGCCGCTTGTCCCTGGGAGCCCTGCGCTCCTGGTGTGGCGGCAATGCCGGTACGTTATGCCGTGATCCCGGAGCGTGACAAGTGCGGGGCTTATTTGTTGGCTGGAATTGTCGCTTCCGCATTACGGAAGAGTAATGTGAATTCCTATCTGCCGGCCGAACGGGACCCGTGGACCGGGGGCGTCCCGCGTGCCGCTACCCTGAGCCGGTCAACAAGCACCAAGAAGGGGTGGACCCAGTGGCGGACATCGAGAGCGCACGGGCGACGTTCAACAAGTTCGACGTGAACCGTGACGGCTTCATCACGGCCGACGAGTACAGCGCTGCCATGAAGGCGATGGGCGACGCGTTCGTCACCGCCGCCGTCGCGGACTCCGTGGTCGCCGCCAAGGACGCCAACGGCGACGGGCAGCTGAGCTTCGACGAGTTCTGGGCCGCCCTGAACAAGTAGGCCCCGCGCCGCCCCCGTCCCCCTGCCGGGGCGGGGGCGCGGTCCGGCCCGGCCCGTCCGGGTCCCGGGCCCGTCAGGCTCCGGGGGAGCCCTGGACGTCCTCGACCTCCGCCAGGGCCTCCTCCAGCCAGCTCAGCCAGAAGCCCTCCAGGGCGATCCCGCCGCGCAGCACGAGCCGGCGCAGCCGGTCCTCCACGGCGTCCCGGCCCGGCGGGAAGTCCTTGGCCTCGATGGCC
>NZ_JBHWBP010000082.1:0-27254 GCF_042735575.1 Streptomyces sp. NPDC059564
GGCGGCGACCAGCAGGCGGGCCCGCTGGTTCGCCAGGCGGGCGCCGTGATCGCGGCGGATGAGATGCAGGGACAGGTCGAGGCCCGCGGCGACGCCGCCCGAGGTCAGCACCTGGCCTTCGTCGATGTACAGCTCGTGCGGCTGCACCGTCACCTGCGGGTACTGCGTAGCCAGCGCCGGGGCGTACCGCCAGTGGGTGGTGGCCCGGCGGCCGTCGAGCAGGCCGGCGGCGGCGAGGGCGAACGCCCCCACGCAGATGGACACCATTCGGCTGCCGCGGGCCGCCGCCTCCGCGAGCGCGGCGGTGACCGCGGCGGAGGGCGGGTCGGGCTCCAGGTACCCCGGGACGATCACGGTGTCCGCGGTCTCCAGGGCGTCCAACCCGTCGGCGATGGACAACGCCGGGCCGCCGTGCATCGAGACCAGCCCTGGCCGTTCCGTGCACACCGTCATCGAGTACGGCCCGTCCGGCCAGCTTCCGAAGACCTGCAACGGAATCCCGATGTCGAGTGCGAGGACGTTCTCGAGCGCCACCACGACCACGTGGTGGTTGCCGCCAGAAGCGTGAGCTGTCATGGCACGATTCTATCTCTGTATGGCACGCGTGCCACTGACTCCCTCGCTCTGTTCGCGCCTACGGTCACTTCATGGCCGATGGAGGCGCTTTCCTGCCGTCGCTGCCGGGCGCGGTGGTGGTGCGGAGGGCCGGCGAGGACGCCTCACTGGTGCGGTCTGCCGCCTCACTACCGACAGGGGCAAATGCCATGAGTATCGAGCTGGATGCGGCCCAAGCCACGATCGAAAGAGCTCGCGCCCACGCTGTGGTGATCGGCGTCCCTATGAACATCGCCGTCGTGGACGGCGGCGGACACCTGGTCGCGTTCGCCCGCATGGACGGGGCGGTCCTCGGTTCGATCGAGATCGCACTGGCCAAGGCGAAGACCTCGGTCCTGTTCAACGGCCCGAGCGAGGACCTGTGGGAGTTCTGCCAGCCCGGCGGCCCGGCTCCCGCGACCGAGTACACCAACGGCGGCCTGATCCCCTACGCGGGCGGCCTCCCCCTGCACGACGACAACGCCACCCTGATCGGCGCCATCGGCGTCTCGGGCGGCATGCCCGTCCAGGACGGCGAGGTCGCCCGCATCGCGCGCGGAAAGGAAGCACGATGAAGAAGATCCTGATCACGGGCGCCGGCACCGGCCTGGGCCGAGGCACCGCCGTCGGACTGGCTCAGGCCGGGCACCAGGTCATCGCCACCACCGAGATCTGGTCACAGGTGACCGAACTGCGCAGGCACGTCGAGGAACTCGGCCTGCAGGACCGCGTCATGGTCGACAAGCTCGACGTCCTGGACGCCCGCGACATCGCGGCCGTCTCCGGATGGGACTTCGACACCTTCGTCAGCAACGCCGCGATCGGCGACTGCGGGCCGCTTGCGGAGATCCCCGTCGAGCTGGTCCGGCGCACGTTCGAGACGAACGTCTTCGCGAACCTGGAACTCACCCAGCGGGTGATCCGCACCTGGGTCGACGCCGGCACGGCGGGCCGCGTCGTCATCGTCAGCTCGATGGGCGGCATGCTGACGGCGTTCGGCCTGGGGCCGTACTGCGCGACCAAGCACGCGCTCGAAGCGATCGCGGCGACCCTGCGCGACGAGCTCGCGCAGACGGGGATCACCGTGCAGACCATCAATCCGGGGGCGTACCTGACCGGGTTCAACGACCGCATCGCGGACACGGCCTTCCGCTGGCTGGACGACGCCGTCAACTTCAACCGGACCAAGGACGTGAGGGCCCGCTTCGCGGAGATCCTCGCCGATCAGCTCGACCCGCAGGACATGATCGACAAGATGGTCCAGATCATCGGCGCCGAGCACGGGAAGTACCGGAACGTCTGGCCCCCGGCGACCGAGGAGCTCATCAAGCGGGTCCAGGAGGCCGCCTGGACCCGCACGGTGTGATCCGGCGCGACGGACCCTCGTAAGCGCTCGACAGCCGCAGCACCCACCACCCCGCGCCCACGCCCGGCACCAGGGCCTGCGCGCAGGTACGGATTACGATGCCGAAATGCTGTTCATCGGCTGCGTCCTGCACGACATCGGGCTGAGCGAGGAGGGCAACGGCGGCCGGTCGGGATCAGGGGTCCCAGGGCAGTCGCAGGGCCTCGACTTCCGAGTCGTTGAGGAGGGCTTCGACCAGCGGGGAGGGGCCCGCCACCTTGGTGGCCCACAGGTCGTAGTCCGTACAGAGGACCCAGGACTGGTCCTGGGCCCAGAGGTTGGACGGGGTCCAACCGTCCTCTTCGGGGTGGTCGTACAACGCCTTGGCGTCCGCGAGCGCGCCGGCCCGGACGTGCACGATGTCGAAGTCCTCGGCCCGCTGGAGCAGCGGGTTGTAGTAGGCCAGGCAGCGGGTTTCCGCGCCCCGCGGGCTGTGCTCGGTGAGGACGTCGACCAGCCGGTCCCAGTCAGGTCGGTCCAGCCTGCCCTCGGACGGTGCCTTCATACCGACCGGCCAGCCGCCCGGCTTGACCGAAGGGAAGGAGGTGGGACACGGCAAGTGCCCCACCGGTACCAGGGGGTCATCGGTCCGCTGCGTGAGTTCCGCCCAGCGCAGTCGGCGCCAACGGGGTCCGGGGTGCTCGCCCGGGGTGCCGGTGAACACGTCTGCGGGGTCGAGGCCCGGGAGGATCTCCGGTCCGCCGCCGTTCAGCACGGCCCGTTGGTACGCGAGGTACGACATGTCGGTCGGCCCGAGTTCGTGTTCGTACATGGAGTGGAGCACCCAGGCGGCGTCGGGCAGTGCTGGCGGCATGAAGCCGGTAAGCCCGTCGTCGTCGGCCAGCTCCCGCAGCCAGTCGATCTCCCCGGCCGCGGCCGGCGGCCACCGGGCGATCGCCCGAGCAGCGGATGTCTCGTTCATCCGTTCAGGATCTCACCCGCCGCCGGAGCCGGCGCCCGCTGCGGTTCCCGGCCTGCTCCACCCACGTTTCCGACGCCCTTGACACCTTCTCAGCGCAGGACGGCTCAGCCCGCAACGCGCTGGGGATTCCCTCCCACAGCCAGCCACATCCAAGGTTACGAGACCGTCCGACTGACGGCCGTTCCTCCTGCACGATGAGGCGCGGAGCGAGAGGGACGAAGTCACCCGGACGTTCAGGGCGAAGTGTCCGGCCATTCCTCGCGCAGCATCCCGAACAGCACGGTGTCGTAGCGCTGGCCCGCCACCAGCACGGTGGACCGCCGTCGGCCCTCCTCGCGGAAGCCTGCCTTGGTGAAGGCGCGGACGGCCCGTTCGTTCCCGCTCCAGGTGTCGAGCTCGATCCGGCGCAGCCCGAAGGCCCCGAACAGGTGCCCCACCAGCAGTCGCAGCGCCTCGGAGCCATGGCCACAGCCCCAGCGATCCCGCTCCCCGATGGTGACACCGACCGTAGCCAGCCCGGAGAACGGGTCCAGGTCACGGTAGTCCACCATGCCGATCACCGTGCCGTCGGCCAGATCCTCGACCGTGAATACGGCCGACTCCCTCGGGTTCAGCCGCAGCATCGTTTCGAACCCGAGCTCGACAGCCTCCGCAGTGACCGGGCCGAAGCACGGGTCGCCGCCAGTGGCCCAGTGGACCACCTCCGGATCGTTGCGCCACCGCACGTGATGCCCCGCATCCTGCGCACGGAGCGCGCGGAGCCTTACCAACTCTCCTTCAAACATGAACAGATCATAAGCATCGGCACGATCATCGACGATCTTGATATCGAGCAGCAGCTTCCCGGCCGCGTGCGTGCCGACGGCGAGGTCGTCGACCGCGGTGGGCAGCGTGGCGAGCGGGATCCGTCGGCGGGATCGGCTGGCGGCGGACGCCCGCTCGCTCCGTCGCGGCTGGCTGCCGGGACGGAGCGAGGGGGCGTACGGGGTCGGGCTCAGCGGGTGCTTGCGCGCCGGCGCCGGCGGAGCACGGCGGCACCGGCCGCTAGGGCGAGGGCCGTGCCGGAACCGCCGGCGAGGAGCAGGGTGGAGGACGAGGCGTCGTCCGCCTTGCGCTGGACGCTGTAGCCGCTGGAGTAGCCCTTGGTGTCGTACTGGGAGCCGGGGAGCTTGTCGGCGTAGCGGGCCTTGACCAGTTTCTGGTAGTCGCTGAGCGACGCCGACGCCTGGCCGCCCAGTCCTTGCCGGGCCTGGTCGTTGAGTGGCTCGACGGTGGTGAGCTTGAGCTGGTACCAGCCGCGGATCTGCGGCTCGGTGAAGACCAGCGTGCCCACGGTGGCCTTGCCGGCGTATGCGGCGTCACTGTCGCCGTCGCGCACGGCCGCCAGGTGCCAGCCGCCGCCCTGGGTGGGGGCGAGCATGACGGTGGCGTTGCGACCGTTGACGGTGGTGCTCAGCGAGGAGACCAGCTGCGTCAGCTTGACGGCCTCGATGGGCAGCGGCTGGGCGGTGCCCGCGACGAACCCGGGGGTGATCTCGTTCCGTGCCACCGGGTCCTTGATCGTGAAGACCGGGAGGCCCTGGCAGGGCTCGGTCGTTTCGGGGATCGTCTCCACCGGCCCGCCGGCGCCGCCGGTGGGCACCGGAGTGCGCAGGAAGCGGCAGACGGCGTTGCGGACGTCGACGGACTTCACCGCGTCGAGGGCGGCCTGGTAGTCGGGGATGTCGGCCGGGAGGGGGTCCTTCGCCGGGACCGCGTGCGTCGGACCGACGGCGGACAGCAGTGCGGATGCGCTCAGTGCGATGACGATGGACAGGCGGGAGAAGCGAGAGGCCGCCCGCTTGCTGGACATTGTGGTGCCGCTGGTGTCGCGCATGTCGCCTGCCTTAGCGGGAGATACCGATGCGGGAGTGGGTCCACTTGGAGGAGCTGTTGCTCACGTAGTCGTTGTAGTTCCACCACGTGTACGTGGTGGTGTCCGGCCACGGGTCGGCCACGGCGATCGTGCTGTTCGACGTGTCGAAGCCGTAGACCACGTTCATGTGGCCGCCGCCGGACGTCCACCCGATGCGGGCACCGATCGGCCGGGCCGCCTTGACGTCGGTGTACACCTGGTTGAACGTGGCCGCGCTGCCCAGGCCCGAGCCGGGGTGGGCCATGCCGAGGCTGCTCCAGCCCCTGGCCATGTCGTCGAGCGTGGCGGGCTGGTTGTTGCAGCCGTACGAGGGCTGGGCCCGGTTGCAGAAGTCCGTCTGTGTGGAGCCGAAGCCCTGGAACTTGGCGATGGTCAGCCCGGAGGCGACCCAGCACCACTGGCTCTTCTCCTGCTTCAGCATGCCGATGGTGTCCTGACCCGCTTCCGCGTACGCCGTGCCTCCCGCGGCCGCGAGCGATCCCACGGCGGCCAGCGCGATGGCCGACGCCGTGGTTCCGTACCTGAATTTGCCCATTTTCCTGCCTTCCCCTGATGGGTACAACGAGATGAGCGGGGCAATCTGGCAGGAATATGACAGCGCATCATGCCAACGTCACATAGGAATCTTGCGGAAAATTGACCCGTACTGATTATTTGTCGGCTCATCATGCAATTCGAGAGCGGTCGCGGAGCCGATGATCGTGGTGATGCCCTCTCTGAGGTCGGATTGATGCCCGCACTCCCGCGTCGGGCTACTCGACCAGAAGAGAGCAAATTTGACCATCTGTGCACTCCTAATGACAAAAGATCTGCCATCCCGAGAGCTGCCGAAACGTCACTCCCGAAGGCACTCCCGAGGAATTAAAAGCAAACCCCTCTCACCCGAAATGACTAGGGCGAGAGTAAACGTAGACAGGCGGGCAATCGGGGCGCCATGTCACGCATATCCTGTGTGCCGCGAGGCCCTGGGCAGGACGGCCGAACACGGCGATTGCCGTCGTTTACGCAGGTCAGCATTCCGGCGACGGGCTGCTCCGGCCATCCGCCCGTTGAACGCCGCACAGGCGGACAACTCTCGCAACCGCCTTCATCTCTTGGATACGAGCGCCCGCCGAAGCCGTTGCCGTCTGGTAGCCGTTCAGCACCTGAATGCCGCTTCGAAAAGTTGCTCAGAATCGGACATGGAATGATTACCGAACACTCCGACGCACGTCTGTCGGCACTGCCGAGCAACGACGACTACCAGCTGGGTACCGACGCCTACACCGATGAGCAGCGGACCGCGGTCCTCGCGAAGCTGGAGGGATACCTCGGCGAGCGCAGCGGGCGTCTGCTGGGCTACCAGGTCAACCTCTCGCTCGACGGCCACGCCGCCCTCGGGCGGTTCCTGGGCTACCACATCAACAACATCGGGGACCCGTTCGTCGACAGCAACTACAGCCTGCACTCGCGGTGGCTGGAGCGGGCGGTCCTGGAGCACTACGCCCGCCTGTGGCACGCCTCGCTGCCCGAGGACCCGGCCGCGCCGCGGAACGAGGACGGGTGGGGCTACGTCCTGTCCATGGGCAGTACCGAGGGCAACCTCTACGCCATGTGGAACGCCCGCGACTACCTCGACGGCAACGCGCTGGTACGCGACGAGATCTCCGGCGAAGCCAGCTGCCGGACCAGCTATCTGCGGGCCAAGCACCCCGACGACAACCCCAACGCCTACATGCCGGTGGCGTTCTTCTCGCAGGAGACGCACTACTCGCACATCAAGGCGATGCGGGTGCTGGACATCCCGACCTTCTACGACCTGGGCGGCAGCCTCTACCCGGGGGAGTGCCCCATCGAGGTGGCCGGCACGGGGACGCAGACCTACAACGGCTGGCCGCTCGGCGGAGTCCCGACCACCGGCGGCGACGAGGGACCCGGCACCGTCGACGTCGATGCCCTGGTCGCCCTCGTGGAGTTCTTCGCCGCCAAGGGCCACCCCGTCCTGGTCAACTTCAACATCGGCAGCGTCTTCAAGGGCGCCTACGACGACGTCCAGGGCGCCTGCGAGCGCCTGCGCCCCGTCTTCGAGAAGTACGGCCTCGTCGACCGCACCGTGCGCTTCGACCCCGACGACCCCGAGCGCGTCAGTGTCCGCAACGGCTACTGGATCCACGTCGACGGCGCGCTGGGCGGTGCCTACGCCCCGTACCTGGAGAAGGCCCGCGACACGGGGCTCATCGACAGCGCGCCCCCGGTCTTCGACTTCCGGATTCCCGAGGTGTCCTCGATCGTCACCAGCGGGCACAAGTACCCCGGTGCGCCCGTCCCCACCGGGATTTACATGTCCCGTGCGGGATCCAAGCTGCGGCCGCCGTCGGACCCCGCGGTGGTCTCCTCCCCGGACAGCACGTTCGCCGGCTCCCGCAGCGGGTTCGCCTCCCTGGCCATGTGGAACCACCTCGCGCAGTACAGCGAGGAGCAGCAGGTACGGCAGGCCGCCGAGGTCCTGCGGATCGCCGAGTACACGGCGGAACGCCTCAGGAACCTCAGCACGCAGTTGCGGGAACGCGGCGAGCCCTGGGCCGAGGACGGCATCGAGGTCGGCCACGGCGACCACGCGCTCAGCGTCTGGTTCCAGCAGCCCCGCGCCGAGATCACGCAGAAGTACTCGCTCGCCTGCGTGCCGCTCAACCTCGGTGGCCGTCGGCACGACTACAGCCACGTCTACGTGATGCCGCACGTCACGCAGGAACTCATCGACGAGCTCCTTGACGACCTCTCCCGTCCCGGAGCGTTCGACCGCTCCGCCGAACAGGACGCCGAGCGGCCCTCGCTCCCCCACCAACGCTGACCCGCGGGCGGGCAGCCGGACCGCAACCGCCCGCCCGCCTCCTGGCGGTGTTGCCCCGCGCATCCCCGTGTGCGGGGCAACAGGCGTAGGGCGCGACCCGCCGGCCCGCGTCCGCCCGTCTGCCACGAGATCACGCCGGACTCCGGCTCGACGGACCCCGTGGCGGCCCCGTGCGCGAAGAGCTCGGGGCCGCCGGTTCAACGGCGGTTCCCCACCTCCGGGTCCCCGGAAATCAACGAAGACCACGTGCGAAGCAATTCGGGAGGACGCATGACCTCGTTCCTGGACACGATCACGCCGGAGGCGCTCCACGCGGATCCCTATCCGGTCTATCAGCGGCTTCGACGTGACCACCCCGTGGCCGAGATCCCCGCGCTCGGCTGCTGGCTCGTCACGCGCTGGCAGGACGTGCGTCAGGTGATGAGCCACAGCCAGGCCTTCACCACCAGCTTTCCGTCCGCCATGTCGGAGATCTACGGGTCGGAGAACATCCTGACCAGCAGCGGTGACGCCCACAGAGCGATGCGCGCCAGCGTCGAGGAGGTCTTCGAGCCCGAACGGGCCGGTCTGGCCCGAGAGTACGCACGGAAGGTGGTCAGCGAGCGGGTCTCCGGCATGCGCGGGCGGGCGGACCTCATGGGCGAGGTCCTGGAACCCGTCGCGGCAGAGGTGTTCCGGTGGATGCTGGGCCTCGAAGTCGACAGCTCGATCCTGCTGCGCATGGCACAGGCCCTGTGGCTGGGCGTTCTCGATCCGGGGGACCCCGCCAAGCTCGCGGTGTCGGCCGCCGCCATGAACGAGCTCGATGCCGCGATCGCCCCGTGGTTCGAGGGCCTCGGCCCGGACCCGTCCTCGGCGATCGCACGGTGGCGGCACATCACCCCCGGAAGCGTTTGTCCGCGAGGCGTCGCGGAGGTCCTCCCGACGATCCGCGTGACCCTCCCGTCCCTTCCCGAACCGGGGTGGGCGGCGGGCAGCCTCCTGGTCGCGCTGTTCAACGACCCGGTCCAGCGGGGGCTCGTCCGGGACCACCCGGAGCTTCTCGGCGATGCCGTCCACGAAGTCCTGCGCTGGATGCCACCGTTCGGGCTCGTCGCCCGCATGACCACCCGGCCGGTGGAGCTGGGCGGCACACGCCTGCCCGCCGGTGCACACGTCGTGGCGGCGATCGACTCCGCGAACCGCGACGAGACGGTGTTCGAGCGGCCCGACACCTTCGATCTCCGCCGCCGACGGCAGCCTCTGGTCACCTTCGGATACGGAGAACACGCCTGCCTCGTACGCGCGTTCATTCCCGCCATCGTGGAAGGCCTGGTCGCCGGCATCCTCGACGTCCACCCCGGCGTCCGCGCCGACCCTTCGGAGCGGTCCCGCGCAGCCGGCTGGAGCGCCCGCTACACCGCACGCCTTTGCGTGGACGGACTCGGCGGCCCTGCGACCGAGTACACGCCAGTCCACCGCCAGGCAGTGGCGGCAGAACTGGGCGTGGCGAGCAGTTGACGCCCTCCACCAGTGTGCCCGTCTCCAGTGCGCCCGTCTCCAGTGCGCCCGCCTCCAGCGCGGCGACGATCTAGTACGGCGGGACAAGCGCGCATCGGCCTAGCCGTTCAGGGTGCGCTGGGGGGCGTGAACGCAGGGGTCGGCGCATCGAGCCCGCGCACCAGGTACTGCGTCAGGAGACGCCCGCTCGCCCGCTCCGCCACGGGATCGGCGGGCAGCGGCCATCGGAGCTGCTGGTACAGGTCGGTCCGGTACAGGTCGATGGCCGCCTCGACCAGGTCCGCGAAGGTGCGGGCCCGGGCGGGGAGGAGGAAGAAGCAGGTGCTCGTGACCACCGCGAGGCTCACCGGCAGGGCCCATGGGGTCCAGACGGTGAAGGCCGAGAACAGCAGGCCCCACAGGAAACCGGCGACCGCGCCGTCCAGAGCCGTCCGTGCCGCGATGAGGTCCGCCCTCGCCTGGCCGGGGAGGAGCAGCCACATGTGGGGCCAGACCGCCACCGGGTCCAGGCCGTACTTGTCCACCGGGCGGCTCTCTCCGGCGCGGAGGATGTTGCCCACCCGGGTCGGCATGTAGCGGTCCGGCCGGCTGGGCCAGTCCCGGCGCCTGCGGTCCAGGTGCTGGAAGCGGGCCCGCTGCTCGGGCGTGGCCCGCCCTTCCGCGACCTCGCCCGCGAGCTCATGGAGCTCCGTGAGGAGGCGCCGGGCCGATCGCCGGGTCCCCCGCAGCAACAGCGGCCGCAGGAAGGCGAGCGGCCGGGGCAGATAGCCCTCGATCAGCCGCAGCGTGCCCTCGACCGCCCAGCCCACCACCACGCTGCTCGTGGCGACACCGAGGAGCAGGGCGAGGAGCGCCGCGACCTGACCCGCGGCGGACTGGCGCTGGAGCCAGGTCCCGAGGTCGGCGAGCCGGTGCCAGCCGCCGTGGGCGAGCAGCCACGCGAGCAGCCCGCCCGCCCAGAACACCAGGGCCGGCCCGGCCGCGCCCGCCCACCGGTCGGCGAGTTTGCCGCCGACCGACTCCCAGAATTTGCCGATCACGCGGGGCCGGCTTCCGCGCGCCTCAGCGGCCCCCCATGGGTGGGACAGTCGGGGATCTGTTCCCCGACGTCGAAGCGGTACCAGATGAGGTCGCCCTCGGGGCACTGGAACCGGTCGACGTCGACGATCTCGCCGTCGCCGGAGAGCCGGACCTCCCGGACGCGGGGCGGGCGGTGCGCCGGATCGGTGAGAACGGCCGATGCGAAGGAGCGCAGTGTCGCGTCGGCCGAGAAGGCGGTTGCGAGTTCCCCGTCGACGTCGTCGCCCCGCGCGGCCCGCACCAGCAGCGAGTCGAGGAGCCGGTCCATGCGGTCTGCTTCGTCGGATCCGAGGAGTTCCTTGAGGTATCCGCGGACCGTCCTCGCGGTGATCAGAAGATCTTCGCTCACGCTCACCCACCCCCGGACATTTCTACCACAATCCCGTTTCAGCCAGGGAGAGTTGAGGGACAATGACGGCATTGTGTACGGGGTCGTCCACCGGGGGGAACCTTGAATGCTCCCAGCCGTCGCGTGCCGGTGCAGTACGAGCCCGCGGCCGTCGCCGCGGTGCTCGCCGAAATGCTGGCACAGGGGCCGTACGACGTCCGCGATTTCGTCGCCGCCCACGCCGTGCTCCTCGACCGCTACGACATGGCCGCGGCGGTCCGGCTGGCCTGCGGGCTCGAACCCGGCGCCGACCTGGACGGCCTGACCGCACGGCAGTTGACCAACATGGGCCTGCTCCACCTCTACCGGGGTGAGGGCGAGGCGTCGGTCCGGGTGCTCGACCGCGCGCGGGCCCTGGGCGACCCGGAGGAGCGGACCATCGTCGACATCTATCTCGGGTCGGCGTACCAGGCCCTGGGAGACGACGCGGCGACGCTCTCGGCCCTGGAACGCGCGGTGGCCGCCGGCACCCGGGAATCGGGCTTCGCCGCCCAGGCGCTCGCGATGCTGACGATGCACGACGAGCCGGACCGGGCAGTCGAGTTGCTGTCGTTCGCGGCTCGCCAGGAGGGCCCTCAGGGCGGTCAGGCGGCATTCAGTCTGGCCGTGCTCCTCGCCAAACGGGGCGATCACGCCGGAGCGGAGCTGGCGTACCGGCAGGCGATCGAGGAAGCCCCTCCCACCACCAGGACGTCGGCCGCCAACAACCTGGGCAATCTGCTCAAGAGGACCGGCAACCCGGAATCCGCCGAAGCGGCCTACCGGATCGCCATCGCCGAAGGCCTGGCCGACTCGGCGGTCAACCTCGGTCTGATGTTCGCCGAGCTCGGCAGGACCGACGATGCGCTCGCCGCGTACCGTACGGCCGTCGCCATGCCCGATCCCGATCAGCAGGCGCGGGCTCTCACCAACATCGGTGAACTGTTCCTCGCCACCGGGCGCTTGGAAGAGGCCGAGCACGCCTTCGAAGAGGCCCTCGCCACGGGCCACCCCGAGCATTCCTGGCGCGCACGGTTCGATCTCGGCTCGGCGGTGGCCCACCTCGGGCGGCGCCGGGAGGCGCGGCGCCACTGGGAGATCTGCCTGACCGCTCCCGTGCCCCGGGTGGCGGAGATGGCCCGCGCCTGTCTGACCGACCTGGACCGAGGCGTGGTGCCGACCCGGCCACGCGACGAGGCGCACACGGCAGTTCCCGAGCCCGGGCAGCTCGTCGAGCGACTCGCGCACCAGCTGTGCAACACGGAAACATGGACCGATGCGCGGGCCCTGTTGCTGGCCCACCCGGAGAGCATGCGGGCCGTGGCGGAGGCACTCGCCCTCCACACCGCGGAGGCCGAGGCGGAAGGGCACGACGGCGAAGCGCAGACCTGGCGCCAGCATCAGCGGCTCGTGGAAAGGTGCCTGGAGATCGGCATCGACGCGGCCTTCGCCGAGGAGTCCGACGTCGCGGACATCGCGGACGACGAGCTCGCCGTACGGTTCCTGGCCCTGACGGATGCGCTCGCAAGCCACCGTGCCACCGGTACGCGCGCCGAGAGCGCCGCGCGGGCAGCGGCCGCGCTCCTGAATGATCCCCGATGGCACCGTTCCTCGGAGGAGTTCAGGGCCCGGGTCCTGGTGCTGGCCGGCGAGGCGACGGACATCGGTGGACTTGATCACCCGTACGAGCTCCGTGAGCGGATCATCCGGGAGATGCGGGAACTGTGGCAGAGCTGCCGGCCCCGGTTCATGGGTCTGCTGCCCCACAACCTCGCCGCCGCACTGCTCACGTACCGTACGGGCAGCGTTTACCTGGCGGATGCCGACGAGGCGGTCAAGCTGCTGGACGCCCTCGAGTTCGCGGACGACGCGGCCCCCGAAGGGCAGGCCCTGATCCACAGCCTGCTGGCCGAAGGACTCGCATACCGCGCCCTCGCGAGCGTCGATACGAGGGCCGAGGATTTCGACCGGGCCCTCGCCCTCGCGGAGGCCTCGCTCCGGCAGCTCGCCGCGGCGCGGGAACTGGGCCGGAGCGAGCGCTCCCAGGTCCGCGGCAGGGTGAGCCAGGTGCTCGAACTCCATTACGACCTGACCCGCGACCGGAACTCCCTCGACCGGGCCATCGCACTGAGCCTCGAAGTGGTCGACGACTGCGGCCCGGCACACCGGCTGACAGCCGTCTACAAACTCGCCGGACTCCTTCTGGACCGGCGCAACATCGGAGACACGGCGGCTGCCGCCAGTCTGCTCGGCGAGGCCGCCGAGCTGGCCCCCGGTGGCAGCGAGCTCCATGAGCACGTCGTATACCGGCTGTGCGAGACGCTGCTGGAGGACGGCTACGCCGCGGGAGCGGACGCCCTCCCGGCACGCCGCGTCCACGCGCTCATCACCCGCAGGCTCATGGAGATCGACGGCGCCACGACCAGGAGCCGCTGCCGCACGGCCATCCTGCTCGTCCGCCTTTTCGAGCACACCGGGCAGGTCGCCCTCGTGCAGAAAGCCGTGCGGATAGCCGAGGCGACACTCGAAGCCGGGCTCGACGGGGAGGACGCGTCCCTGGCGACCCAGGTACACGGGCTCACCCTCGGCCTGCTCTACGAGGCGACCGGTGACGTGAACGCACTGCACCGGTCGGCGGCGATCCTCCAGGAGCTGGCGGCCGGGAATCCGCCGGATCCGGAACTCGTCCAGCAGTACGGCACCGCGCTCTACACCCTGGGGATCGCGACGGGGGAACTGTTCTACTTCGACCAGGCGATCGACGTCCTCAGGGCCGGATACGGGGAACGGACCGAACCCGAATTCGTCAGGCAGCTCGCCATCGCCCTGGAGAACCGGGGCCACCGGCTCAACGACGTCGGCAATCTCCGGGAAGCGGTCTCCCTCCACCGCGAGCTCTACGAGGCGACCGACCCGCAGTCGGCCCTGCGGTGGCGCCGCGCGGCCGATCTGGCGACCGCGCAGCTGCGGCTCGACGATCTGGCACCCGATCCGGCCATGCTCGACGAGGCGATCACCTCACTGCGCGATGCCGTCCACGGCCGCCCCACCGTGCGGGTCGGAACACGGCCCCTGCACAACCTGGCGTCCGTACTGATGCGCCGGTACGAGCAGACCCGCGCACCGGAGGCCCTCGACGAAGCCATCGCCCTGATCGAACGGTGCGTCTCCCACGAGAGCGCGGCGTCGGCGCTGCTGCCCATACATCTGGCCACCCTCGGTGAGGCGCTGGCCCTCAGGCACACCCGGGACGGCTCGGAGGAGGACGCCGCCCGCGCGACGGCGACCCTGCGATCGGCCTGCACGACCGCGGTCGAACAGGGCTTTCCGCTGCGACGGGGGGCCCGGATCTGGGCCCGGTGGGCCGGTGACCGCGGTGCGTGGGCCGAAGCGGCCGAGGCCGCCGAACTCGGACTGGCCCACCACGAGACCTCCGTACGCACCCAGCTGGTGCGCGTCCACAAGGAGGCCGTCGTCGCCGAACTGGGCTGGCTCAGCTGCCTGGGCGCGTACGCGTACGTGCAGCTCGGCGACACGGCGGCGGCCGCCGTCATCGTCGAGCGCGGACTGGCGGCGATGCTGTCCGATGCCCTGGAACGCGAACCGGCCGACCTGGGCAGGCTCGCCGACGCCGGACGCGGCGATCTCGTCCGCCGCTACCACGACCACACCCATGCCATCGCGGAGCTGGAGGCGCTCCTCGACCCTTCGAACGAGGGCGTACGCCGGCCCGGCGCCCCGGCCTCGGCCGGCCAGTGGGCGGAGCCGCTCAAAAGGCGGCACGAGGCCCTGAAGAGCCTCATCGACGAGATCCGCGAGGTCGACGGATTCGGCGACTTCCTCAAGCCGCCGGGCCTGCAGGACATCTACGCCGCAGCCGAGGCACAGCCCCTCGTGTACCTGATCGCCACGCCCTGGGGCGGACTGGCCCTCACGATCGAGCGGGGCAAGGACCGCCCCGGTCATGTCGACCTGCTCCTGGAGCGCGACAAGGCCGACCTCCTCGCGGTGCATCTGCTCAGCGCGAAGGGGCCGGCCGTCCTGCCCGCCATCAGCGTCATCTCGGCCGTCCTCTGGACGGCCGTGATGAGGCCGGTGCTGCTGGCGATGGCCGACCACCGGGCCATCACGCTCATCCCCGCGGGGTCGCTGTCGTTCCTGCCCTTCCACGCGGCGCGGGGGTCCGCCAACCTGCAGCCCGCGCTGGACGACACGTACGCGCTGGACCTGATGCGCATCACCTACGCGCCCAATGCCCGGACACTGTCCCAGGCCGCCCGCCGGGCCCGCGGGCAGCGGGGCCCGGCCTCGCGGCTGCCCGCGCGACTCCTCGCCGTCGACGATCCGGAACCGGGCGCGGCCTCGCTGCGCACCGATGCCGAGATGACCGCCGCGCTCCGGCGCTTCCCCGACCACATCCGCCTCCGGGGCGGCGAGGCCACCGCGGCCCGCGCGCTGGAGCACCTGCCCGCGTGCGACGTGCTCCACTTCGCCTGCCACGGAGACGTGTCCCTCTTCCGCCCCCTGGACAGCTCACTGCGTCTGTCCGGCGGGGAACACCTCAGGATCGGCACCCTCATGGACACCAGGATCGACGCCAGGCTGTCCGTGCTCTCGGCCTGCTCCACCAACGTCTCCGGGATCGAGTCGTCGTACGAGTCGGTGAACCTGTCCTCGGCGTTCCTCGTCATCGGCGCCGCCGGTGTGATCGCGTCGCAGTGGCAGGTCCCGGACGAGGCGACCAACCTGCTCATGGCGGCCTTCTACGACTGCTGGGAGGAGAACGCGGAGCCGTCGGAAGCCCTGCGCCGGGCGCAGTTGTGGCTGAGGGACAGCACGAACCAGGAGCTTCAGGAACGCTTCCCGGACGCGGTGGGCCCCGGCCCTTCCGGGACCGTGCCCCGACTGCTGTGGGCCGGGACGCGGCCCTACGCGCACCCGTACTTCTGGGCGGGCTTCACGTACACGGGGCGCTGAGCGGGTGCCGGGCGCCGGTCAGGCGGGCGAGGTGCCGAACGGGTTGTCGATCACGTAGCGCCACAGGCCGTCCGGACCGCGCCGGGCGACGTCGGTGGCGGTCCCGGCCAGCCGGACGGCCGCGCCGTCGGGGCCGGTGCCCTCGATGCTCCAGTCGACGATCAGCAGTGCGATGTCACCCGCCGTGTACGTGTGGCGGGGGCGCACTTCGATCGGCAGCCCCAGCGCGAGGAACTCCACCGTGGCCGCGGCCAGCGCGGAACCCGTCAGCGGGGTTCCGGGACGGGGAACGAAAACGGCGTCCGGTGCGTACACCTGCGCCACCGCTGCCGGGTCGCCGGTGTTGAAAGCCGCCGCGAAGACGGCCGGGTGTTGCCGGGGATCGGTGGTGAGGACGACAGTGGGTGCATGATCGCGTTCGATGTTCATGGCCGTAGCCAACCCGAGGCCGAAATGGGTCACCAAACGGAAAGCCACGCCGGCCGGTGGGACACCGAGCTGGTGCCCGACGCCGACGGGCGAACCGTGCGGCCGGAGCCGGGCTGCCCTGTGGAACTGGCGCTCGCCGCCGTGTCCGGGCGCTGGACCACGCTCGTGCTGCGGGAACTGATGGGCGGCCCGCTGTCGTTCGGGGCCCTCGCGGCCCAGCTGCCCGACATCAGCCCGAAGGTGCTCACCGAGCGGCTGCGGACGTTGGAGGGGCAGGGCCTCGTCCTTCGGGAACGACTGCCCGGCTTTCCCGTCCGCACCCGCTACGGTCTGACCGCGGCCGGTACGGCTTTGCGGCCCTTGCTGGTCGAGCTGTACCGGACCGGGGTGCAGCTGGCCGGGACGGCGCAGGGGCGGGCGGCCCGTCCCGGCACCCTCGGCGGCCGGACCGAGTGACGTCATGGACTGGCTCTGAAGCCCTGGCAGATCTGAGAGGCTGTCTCACGTGGCACGTTTCGCGAGCTTCTTGTAGCGGGTCAGGGCCGCGGCCATGGCCAGGCCTCGGCTCTGCCAGTCGTTGCGGACCACGTACGGGATCTTGAGAGCACGAGCAGTCCATGGCAGGCTCATGCCGCATGATCGATGAATTCGCGAAAGACAACCTGCACGGGAGACTGCGGCGGGACCGCAAGGCGCTGCTCTGGAAACTCGACGGCTTGTCCGATTACGACGCCCGCCGGCCTTTGACAGCGACCGGGACCAACCTCCTCGGCCTGGTCAAACACGTGGCCACCGTCGAGGCCAGGTACTTCGGCGAGGTCTTCGACCGCCCTTCCCCGGAACCGCTGCCCCGGTGGCAGGACTCCGACGGCAGCGATCTGTGGGCGGCCGAGGACGAGACCCGCGATCAGATCATCGAGTTCTACCGGCGCACGTGGGAACACTCGGACGCGACGATCAACGAGCTTCCGCTCGACGCCCCCGGCCACGTGCCGTGGTGGCCGGAGCCTTATTCGAACACGAACCTGTTCGCCATCATGGTCCATGTCCTCGGCGAGTCCATCCGGCATGCCGGGCACGCCGATATCCTGCGCGAGGGCCTCGACGGCCGGACCGGGATGCGCGCCGAACACGAGAAGCAGATCGACGAGGAAGCCCGGGCAGCCTACTGCGCGAAGATCGAGCAGGCCGCCAGGTCGGCCGCACCGATCAAGGCCTAGAGGTTGTCGCACGTGACGTGATGTTCGTGCGGCATGATGCCGGTCGTGGGTGCTGACCTATCGAAGCGTCTGGGTCCTGATGAACTCTGGGAGCTGGCCACCCCGTTGCTGCCGTCGTTCGCTGCTCGTCCGCCACCGCGCGCGCATCGCTACCGGCTTCGCCCGGCTGCCGGACGGGCACACCGCTGCCCGCCATCCAATTCACCTCCGGCCGGAACCGGCGCTTGTACGCCGACGAGTGATGCCGGTCCCGCGGCGCTTCAGTGTGCGCACGTGGCCGCAGACCCCGGACGGGTGTTCCAGCCCCCGCCCGGGCGGCCCGGCTCGATATCCAGCAGGCTGGCCACAAACGAAGGGAAGACCTGGATGATCGATTCCGAGGGGGCAGTGCAGACAAGCCGTCACGCCCGTCAACAGTCGAAGACCGACCAGCAGATCTCGTTTCGCAACCGCTGATCATCCAGGACGAGTTCGCGAATCACATCGGGGAGCTGTTCGCGCTGCCAACGGCACTCGAGCCTGCCGGCGCTCTCACCCTCCCCTCCGGGGGCGGCCGCACGCACGGCCTTGATCGCGTAAGCCGCAGCGCCAAGCTCGTGTGCGGCGACATGCGCCACCACCGCCGCCTGGCCGGCGGCATACGCGGCGTGCCGAGCGGCTCCGCTCAACTCTCTTGCCGCGGCCATGGCATGGCCACCCGCCGCTCGGGACTGAGACATCCTGATCTCGCCGCACGCCCACGCCCGAATCTGCTCGATCGCCTCGCGGGGCCGCCGGTCCGAGGGCTGCACCGACTCGAAGAGGTGCAGAACGTGTTCCGCACACGCGGCGGCCCACAAAGCCAGGAGCTGATGGTCGGAGTCCGTAAGCGTCCCCCCACGGCGGATGGTGATCAAGCGGGGGTCGCGATCTTTGGGGAGGATCATGATGTTCCAAGGGATCGGCTGCGCGCACAGGGCGACGGCCTCCAACATCATTGTCTGAAGCCGGAGTTGTACGCCTCGCAGCCGCACTCTATGCGAACAACGACGATGCGACCCTGCTTACATGACCCTGAAAAACGATTACTGGCAGCGCCATATCGCGCCGTCGCTGGCCGTCCTCGCTGCTGACGCTTCGGACCAGCTGGCGTGGGCCAGAGAGCACCAGGTGCGGACTGTCGCCATTGCCGAGGAGGTCGAGTTCAGCGTCCAGCTGGCCGAAGGAATCGCGGGCCAGAGTACCTTCGAACCGGAGGCCCTGCAGGACCTCAAGGCCGTCGGTCGACTGTTGGACGAGATGGACCTCCGCTGTCGCACCGACTGGTGGGCCGACGCGCTGGCCACCCATGCCTCCTGGGGCGAGGTGCGGACTCTGGCCCGCCAGATCCTCATCGTCCGGATGGGTGAATGGCGCCAGCCACTGCCCCGCCGCGTGCAGCCTCAACACGTCTATGACTGAGCACGGTTCATCCGTACGTGGCTGAGCAGGTTGGACATGTACGCCGCCCCGGGCAGGCCGGCGGCCATCAGCGAGCCGGGCCTCTTGGTGGCGCGGCCGGGGTGGGACGGGGCGGCCCCGAGGGCGGCCCCTGCCGGTACTCCGCAGCGGGGTGTCCGTCCCCGGAGCTATGCCCGGGCCACCTCGTCTGCCTCGTGGCAGGCTTCGATCAGGGCTCGCAGTGCGGCCCTCGGCGGACCGTTCCGCACCGCGAGGTAGGTCCGCATGACGGGTGCCGGGTCGCTCAGCGGGCGGAACACCACGCCGGGAACGGGGAGCTGATCGGCGTGCGGAGCGTAGAAGACGGTCCAGGACGGTTTGCCGTAGCCGATGGCGGCGAGGGTGTCCTGGTCGTTGGTGAACTCCGGGCCCAGGACGGGCGTGTAGCCGGCGGCCCGGCAGGAGCGCATCACCAGGTCGTGGAGTGCGGGGTTGCGGGAGCGGGGGGAGAGCCGCAGCGGTAGTTCCGTGAGCTGAGCCAGTGCGACGGTCTCCCGCGCGGCGAGCTCGTGGCCCGCGGGTAGCGCCGCCATCAGCGCGTCCTGCCACAGCGGCAGGAACTCCAGCCCAGGGTCGGCCCGTTCACCGCGCAGCAGAGCGGCGTCCAGGTCACCGGCCCGCACCTGCGCCAGACGTTCCTCGGTACTGCCGGTGACGAGCTCCAATGGGGCGTGTGCGGTACGTCGGGTGAACGCGGTGAGTACGGCGTCCAGCCGGGCACCCAGCCCGGAGCTGGTGCCGAGGCGCACCGTCGCGGCGTGTTCGGCGCGCAGTTCGTCGATGGCCTCCCGTGCGTGTGCCTGAAGGGCGAGCATCTCCCTGGCGTACGGAAGGAGCCGGTGGCCCGCCTCGGTGAGCTGGACTACGCGGGTGGAGCGGACGAACAGCTGGGCACCCAGCTCGCGTTCGAGCCGACGGAGCTGCTGGCTGACCGCGGACTGCACGATGTGCAACCGCTCGGCGGCACGGCCGAAGTGCAGTTCCTCCGCCACGGTGAGGAAGTAGCGCAGCTGCCGCAGCTCCATGGGCCTCCGGTCCCCTTGTCCCCCATGACCAGCATTGATCACCGTTCGCGATCAGTGTAGGCGCGGATCGCTCATTGGCCGGTGGAGGTGATCGCGATTGGCTGGGGACATCACGATCCGCGCGGCCCGCAAGGACCAACGAGGCAGAGGAGAGCCATGTCCAGCCTGGACATCAACGACACCACGCTCCACTACGAGGACGAAGGGGCCGGTCCGGCGCTGCTGTTCCTGCACGGCTGGGGCACCAGCGGCCGGACCTGGGGCGCCCAGCTGCCCGACTTCACCCGGGACCACCGGGTCGTCACGGTCGACTGGCGGGGCTGCGGGCGGTCGGCCCGCCCCGTCCGGGGCAACACCACCGCCGGTGTGGTCAGCGACCTGGTGGCACTGATCGGCGCGCTGCGGCTGGACCGGCCGGTGGTCGTCGGCTCGTCGATCGGCGGGTCCTTCGCCACCGCACTCGGGCTGCGGCGACCTGAGTTGATCGCGGGTGTGGTCCCGGTGGGCGCGCCGGGGTACTGGCCGTCGGCGAAGGCCCAGACGGAGCTGGTGGCCGCCCTGCACCGCGACCGGGCCGGTACGGTCGCCGGCTGGGTGCCGGGGTGGTACGCGCCGGGCACCGCGCCCGCGCTCATCGACTGGACGGTCCGCCAGATCCTGGACTCCGGCGTCTACATCGACGAGCACCAGGCCACCGCCGACGGCTACGACCCACGCCCGACACTGCCCGAGCTGCGGGTGCCGATCCACTACATCCACGGGGAGCTGGACGCCGCGATCCCCCTGGAGGTGGCCCTGACGTGCGCCGCCCTCACCCCCGGAGCCGAGGTCAGCGTGATCGCCGGCGCCGCTCACATGCCACACCAGGAGCGCCCCGACCGGTTCAACACCGCGCTGCGCGCCGCACTCGCCCGGATGGCCCAGGCCACCTGCGGCGCCGCGTAACCCGCCCGGACGAGCCCACCGAGACCGTTCCGGTCGGACGGGTGACCGCGACCGCTTGCATCAAGTACGGCCGGATCGGCGCACCTTCCCTTGGCCGCGGCCATGGTCAAGGTCAAGATCAAGGTCAACACGGTAGTGCCCGCCGGGGTACATGTACGGCATCGTCATGCACTCCCCCGCGATGTCGTGCACTGAGCCTCCGCCAACTTGAAATTGCAGGTCAAAGGGCTGGTGTGACCGGTGGTCGGGTTGCTCACGCTGGTCGTGGGCGGTTGTCTGCGGAGTAGATCGTTTGGCAGCGGTTGATTTCGAGGTTTGTCAGAACGAGCAGGGCGCGCAGGAGGTGGGTGGTGCGTGCGGGGTCGGTGCGGAGTTTGGTGAGGGTCCGCCAGTTCTTGAGGTGGGCGATGCCGTGTTCGGCCTGTACGCGTCCGAGGGCGAGGACTCGGTTGGCGTCTTTCTGCCCGGGTGTGAGCTTGCGAGCGCGGGTGGCTGTGAAACCGGTAACGACCACGGGGTCGAGTGCGTCGCGGAAACCGAGTTCTGCGAGGGCGGGCGCCTCGGGAACCGTACAGTGTGTCTTATGCTCTCGGGCATACAGACGTGCTGAGCGGGGGCCACAGTGACACAGCGGGCACGGGCGGGCGACGTCGTCGGGGGCCGGTACCAGCTGATCGAATCGATCGCCACGGGCGGCATGGGCCGTGTCTGGAAGGCGTATGACGAGCGCCTCCAGACCGATGTGGCGCTCAAGGAACTGTGGCTGACCGAGCCCATGGAGCCAAAGCAACAGGCTGCGCTCCTCAAACGCGCGGAGTTAGAGGCGCTCAGCGCCGTCCGGTTACGCGACCACCCAAACATCGTCACGGTCCACGACGTCGTCGTCGAGCACGATATCCCCTGGATCGTGATGCAACTGGTCTCCGGCGGTACGCTCCAACAGCTGCTAAGGAATGGGCCGTTGGAGGTCTTCGAGACCGGACGTCTCGCCGCGGCGCTGCTTGACGCCCTCGGCGCCGCGCACGCGCAGGGCATCGTCCACCGCGACATCAAGCCCGCCAACGTCATGATCACCGAGGCCGGTCATGTCCTCCTCGCCGACTTCGGCATCGCCGCTCCCGAGACCGGCACCGGGCTTACCTCGACCGGAGTCGTCATCGGCTCGGCGCCGTACCTCGCCCCAGAGCGGGCCGAGGGCAAGCCCGGCAAGGCCAGCAGCGACTTGTTCTCGCTGGGCGTGACGCTGTACGAGGCGGTGGAGGGCGTCTCACCGTTCCTGCGGGACTCGTGGCTGGCCTCCGCGCATGCAGTTCGCTACGACCGGGCCCCACCGTTGCGCCGCGCAGGCTACCTGGCCCCGCTGATCACAGCCCTTTTGGCCAAGGACCCGACGGCGCGTCCGACGATCAGTCAGGCACGGGCCATGATTGATGCGTCCGCAGTGCATGACGGCGATAAGCCCTCGACGCGTGCCAATGCCGGCGCAACCTCGCCCAAGAAGACTTCGTTTTTGAGCAAGATGGCCGTCTATCTGGGCTTGATCGAAGACCCCGCTTTCGAAGACGAAGGTCGACGGTCGGATCCGCGAACGCGGCGTTGATGGGCGTGCGGAGGGCCTGCGTCGTCATCAGTGACTGTCGTCGAGGCATGAACCCGGTATCGGGTCCGACTGACGTGAGCGGCAGGGGTTTGGCGAACCGGGCCTCACACGGCGGGCGGGACGGGGAACTGCTCGGCCAAGTGCGCTTTGAGCGCGGCTCCGCCAACCTGAAATCGCAGGTCAAAAGGCTGGCGTGACCGTCCTCCGGGGTGCTCACGCTGGTCGTGGGCGGCACTCTGAGGAGTGGATCGTCTGACAGAGCCGGACGGTTCGCCTTTTCCTGCTCGCCAGGGTCGCGCGGTCTTCTACGATCCGGTGCATGGCTGGAACGGATCACCGCGCGACGCGCGGAACTGGACGAACTCGAAGAACAGCTGGCCCAACAGCTTGCGGAAGTGCGGGCCGAGCGGGACGAACTCGCCGTCGCCAAACGTGTCCTTGAACGGATGGCTGGGCAGCTCGCCGAGGAACGCGCCTCGGCCGGGCCGATGCCCGGGCAGGTGGCCGGACGAGCCGTGATGCTGATCCCGCACCGCGAACCGGGTGTGGAGGAGGGCTCGCTTCCCTGGGACTACCAGCGCATCATCACCGCTGTGCGGCAGGCCGCCGGAACGGTCATGGCCCGCGAGGTCGGCGAGGTGGTGGGGGTGGACGTCGGCGTGCGGGCCAAGCTGGAACCGCTACGCAGCAAGCTGGTCAGACTCGTCGATCGCGGCTGGCTGCGGAAACTGCCCGACGGGCGGTTCACCACCCGCCTGTGACCAGGAGCACCGCCCCTCGGAGCGGCTCGGAACGGGCGTAACCGGGGTGCCCCCGACGCCCGTTGGAATTGTGTGACGAACACCAAAGAGCTCGCCGAGGACACCTGCCCGCTTGTCTACCAGTGCCGTCTGCCGCTGTCCACGCGCACCGTCAACCACCTCGCCGATCTGCTCAGGCGACATCTGAAGGCGATCCGGTCCAGGTGGCGGATCCTGCCGCCGGGGAAGATCGCGGTGATCGTCCTGGCCGTACTGCGCCACGACCAGCGCCTGACCGACATGGCCGGCGGCAACGACGTGTCCGAGTCCACCATCCGCCGCTGGCGGGACGAGCTGATCGGACTGCTCGCCGCCCAGGCCCCGCGCCTGGACCGCGCCCTGAAGAAGGTCGCCAAGCAGGGCCGGGAGCTGGTCCTGATCGACGGCACCCTCATCCGCACCGGGCGCCGCACCGGGAAGGCCGACCGGCGGAACTATTCCGGCAAGCACCGCAGCCATGGCCTGCACTTCCTCGCCCTGACCGGCGAGAACGGGCGCCTGATCTGGATATCCGCCGCCCGTCCCGGCCGCACCCACGACAACACCGCCGCCCGCCACGACCACATCCTTGCCCACCTGCGCGCCGCCGGTCTCGGGGCGCTGGCCGACCTCGGCTTCCGCGGCCTGGACAACGACATCCGCGACCCAGTGATCGTCACCGGCTACGCCGCCACCCGCACCCACAAGCTCACCCCGGGGCAGAAGGACGCCAACCGCGTCCTCGCCGTCGGACGTGCACCGGTCGAGCACGGCTTCGCTCACCTCAAGAACTGGCGGATCCTCACCAAACTCCGTGCCGATCCCGCACACGCCACCCACCTCCTGCGCGCCCTGCTCGTTCTGACGAACCTCGAAGTCAACCGCTGCCAAACGATCTACTCCGCAGACAACCGCCCACGACCAGCGTGAGCACCCCGAGAACCGGTCACACCAGCCCTTTGACCTGCGACTTCAAGTTGGCGGAGGCTCACTCGCGCGGGGAGTGCGACGTCCTCGCGCACCGGGTGCGGTGCGGGACCACCCTCCCTGTCGGAGTGCCGCTGCCCGAGCGCACGGCCCGTGTCGACCATCTCGGCGCCGAAGTCCGTGAAGTGACGCATCTTGCTCGGCAGCGGCCCCCAGGACCTCCACGTCGGTGCGGGACTTCCTCATGGCACGCGCCGACGTCATGCCGAGCACCGCGTCGCTGTCGGCGTACGGAATCGCGACGAGGAGCTGTTCGGGCATCGCGGCCTGCTGGTGCGCTGTCAAGCCGTACAGGGCGCGCACGACGGTGCCACCCGTGTCCTGGCCCCAAGGGGCCGGGACCAGTGCTGCGCGGTACGGGGTGCCACACCAGGTCACCCGCTCACCAGGCTCTTCGCGCGTGACCTGGAGAGCGAAGGAACGTTTCTGCGTCGGACGTCATCAATCAGAGCAACTGCCAATACCAGGCAACTACTTCAGACGGAAGACTGCTGTGGACAACCAAACTGTTCCCTTTGCCCCTACCCCCACCTCCACGCGCCCGGAGGGGAGACGCCGGACTCACTACAGGACCGCCATCCAATCGGTTTCCCCCACAACCCACCAGAACGCTTTCGACGACCACGAGGCGTGCTTCCTCGGCGTCAGCCTGGACAACAGCAGTTTCTCCCCGGCCAAGTTCGACAGCATGCTCAAGTGGGTCTCCCGCCACTTCAGCCGCTGCACCGTGCTGATCGGCGACAGCATCCACCGGCTCACCTTGGCCTCGACCCGCGGCATGAACCCCGACCAGGCTCTTGAGCACGCCCTCGACCTGGGCCGACAGTTCATCCACGCCCAACAGCCGGTCCTGGATTCCTACCGCGCGGTGACCGACTTCACCTTCGTCACTTGCAGCCAGGTCCAAGAGACGGAGGAGTACGCGGAGTTCCACTACGAACTACGCACCCTGTTCACCAAGGACGACGCCTTCCGCGCCTCGGTGGAAGCCTTCGGGCGCGCCTACCACGCCAAACACTCCCCCACGGTCAGCGCTGCGGAACGCGAGCAGCGCATAGATACGTCCAGCGCCTACTTCCTCGAAGAGTTCGCCATCTTCTGCTGCCTCACACGCCGCGACCTGCCCGTCATGGTCTACCCCGGACAGTTCGTCACCCTCGCCGAAATCGCCGCCGGTCTCCACCCCCAAGCCCCCGACGAACTCCGCGACCTGACCCTCGTCTCCCTGCGCGTCCAAGGCCGGTAGCGCCCCCTCCCCCGCCCTTTGCCGGCCAGCAAAGCGCTGCGTGGCCCGGGCGAGCCGAAGGCAGTGGTGAGCGTGCCGGTCGCGGGCGTCCCCACGGGGGCGGCGGCCACGGATACCGTGACCGCCGTCCCCCCACGGCCGACTTCTCAGGCCGGTTGTGGGGTCAGTCGCTTGAGGCCCTTGCGGTCGTAGTAGGAGGTCATGGCAAAGCCGAAGACCAGGGCGAGGACAGCGCCGATTGCGATCATGATCCAGGAGCGGGTGAGCCCGGCATCGCCGCGGGCATCGAAGTAGAGGATCGCGCGCACCCCGTCGCTGAGCTGGCGCATGGGCTCGAAGTGGGAGAGGAAACGATAGAAGCCGGGCACGGCCTGGAGTGGGATGGTGGCTCCCGACGACGGCAGGCCCAGAACGATGAAGACGAACATGGACACCAGCTGCCCGATCCCGCCGAACGCGGCGTTGATGGCCTGCACGCCCAGGCCGACGGCGAGGGCGGCGCAGTAGGAGTAGATCCACAGCAGGGGCAGCCGGGTCGCGTCCATGCCGAGGATGGACACGCAGGCCAGCATCACCAGCACGGTGCTGACGATCGTGATCCCGGCGGTCATCCCCATCTTTAGCAGCAAGGTCTGGGTGCGGTTGATCGGGACGGTCGGGCGGCGGGTGTGCCAGGGGCCGATCTCGTTGTCGGCGTAGCCGAGGGCGGTGTCGACGCCGTTGCTGATGACGTTGCCGCCCATGAACCCGGCCAGCACGAGGAGCAGGGTGTAGTAGAAGGCGGTCAGGCCGAGGCCGCTGTGGGTGCCGATGGGGTGGCCGACCTGGGTGATGACGTTGAGCGGGTCGGCGAGCAGGAGTTTGGTGGTGGGGCTCGTCTGAGCGGCCGCGGACGCCGTGAGCTGTCGGCCGACGGACTGGGACGCGCGGTGGGCCGCCTGGGTGGTGATCTGGCTGGCGAGGGAGGAGCCGAGGCTCCCCTTGCCGGGGTTGGTGAGGACGACGATCGTCGGCTGTTGTGTGGCCCCCGTCGTGGTCAGCGCGGTGACGGAGTCCGTGAAGCCGGCCGGGATCGCCAGTGCGCCGTACACCTTCCCGGAGTCGAGCTGGTCCTGGGCCTGGGCGCGGGTCAGCGTGCGCCATTGCGCCTTGCCGCCTGCGGTGTCGGACGCGATGGCGGCCGTGATCTGTGAACCCAGGTTCTGCTGCTGCCCGGGCAAAGGCTTGCCGATGTCGTCGTTGACGAGGGCGATGGGCAGGTTGCGGAGCTCCGCGTTGGGGTTGACGATGCCGCCCATGTAGAGCAGGGACAGCAGAAGGGCCAGCAGTCCGGTGAGGATCGTGGGGACCAGCCACAGTTTGGGTCGGCGCAGGAGCGTCGCGGCACTGACTTCGGGGGCGGCGGGCACGGACATCAGTCTCCGTAGGTTCCCGGCGGTGCGGGGATCCAAGCTTGGCTGCCGGCAGCGGGGTGCGTGATCCCCCGCCGACGTTCACGGAACATCAGGATGAGGCGCGCGCCCGCGGAAGCCGCGGCACGCCTCACCTTCCTCCCTCCGTTGCACTAGGGACGCGGGGGTCCCGGCCCGTGAGGCGGGTGTGGCAGGCGGTCCGGGAGACCTGGAGCTGCGGCCATCGGCGGGCTCCCGTACCGGCTCGGCTCGGCTCGGCAGAGCCTTCCTTGCCCCTTCGGCGCTCGAGCAGCCCCGCCTCGCGCACCCGCCGGGCTGTATGCCGTACCGGCCGGTCCGGAAAGGGGCCCGCGTCCCCGATGCCTGCCCCGCTCAGGCGCCGCGGCTCGGGTGCTGGAGGGGCCGCTTTCCGGTGGGCCCGGCGGGCGGATACGCAAAAGCGCCCGGCCGGGGTGTTCCGGCCGGGCGTCTTCGTGCGTGCGTGCGTGTTTGTGCTGTGTCCGCTGGTGGCTCAGTACCAGTGGTGGGTCTGCCAGAAGTTC
>NZ_JBHWBP010000083.1:0-27039 GCF_042735575.1 Streptomyces sp. NPDC059564
GGGCCGGGGCGTGCGGTCAGTCCGTGCCGAGGAAGATCGGGTTGGTGAGGGCGGCCGGGGCGCCCGGCGGCCGCCGGGTGGCGGACCTCGGCCCTGACGTAGGCGGAGCGCGCCGGGGAGGTGCGCCACTCCAGCGGGGCGGGCGCCGTACCGGCCGGGGCGGCCGGGGCGGTGAAGACCACCCCCTGGTCGGTCACCAGCCGCAGCTCGCAGCCCTCGGCGCCGGATCCGGTCGCCGACAGCCGCACCAGCACCTCCGCGTCCGGGCCGTCGGCGCGCAGTCGCTCGCCGATGCCCGCGTGGGCGCCGCGCCCGGTCACCGCGTCGAAGGCGACGGTGACCCGGTCGGACTCGGCGGCGTAGGACCGGCCGGAGCGCAGGCCCGCCAGGACCGCCTCGCGGGTCAGGTCCTCGGCCAGGACCACGGTCTGCGGTGAGCCGACCCGGTCGGGGTCGCGGTGGTAGTCGCTGTTCGCGACGGCCGGGAGCCAGCGGTCGCCGCGCGCGGCGCGCAGGGTCGCGTCCCAGGAGGCGAGCGAGACCTCGTCGTCCGGGGTCCAGGGGCCGTTCCAGACCTCCACCGCGTCGGCCTCGCCGAAGCCGAACTTCCAGGCGCAGCCGACGCAGGTGGCGTGCGGGTGGGCGGGGACGACCAGGCCGCCGGCGCCCCGGATCGCGCGGGCGAACCGGCCGAAGCGGTCGTCGCGGGCCCGGTAGCGCCAGTCGACGAAGGTGCCGGGGTCGGTGCCGACGGCGAGGACGTGGCCGGTGCGGGTGGTGATCTCCTCGCCGGTGAGGACCAGGAGCTCCGGGGGGACGGCGTCGGCCCAGGCGGTGTGCGCGGAGTGGGTGTTGTGCTCGGAGGAGTTGATGAAGTCCAGGCCCGCCGCACGGGCGAGCCCGGCTATCTCGGCCGGGGTGCGGCGTCCGTCGGAGTGCACGGAGTGGATGTGGCAGTCGCCGCGGTACCAGGCGCGGCCGCGGCCGCGTGCGCGCCGGGGCGGGTAGCGGCGGGGGGCTGCCGGGGCGGGCGGGCCGTAGGAGAACGTCGCGGTGATCTCGTACGGGAGTCCTTGCGGGGCCACCGTGTACGGGCCGAGCAGCAGGTGCCAGCGGCCTTCGGCGATCGGGCCGGGGAGGTAGCCGGGGGTGGCCTCGTCGGTGCGCAGGAAGAACTCGGCGCGGGCGCCGCCGGACCAGCCCCGGAAGCCGCGGCCGCCGAGGGCGGTGCCGTGCGGGTCGAAGATGCCGATGTCGAGGGCGTTGCCGGGGGTGCCGGGCGGTACGGGGGGCTTCTGGTAGGTGTACGCGATGCGCAACTCCCGTACGCCCGGGGGGACGTCCAGGGGGACCTCGACGTAGTCGGGGGCGCCCGGCGGGATGGTGCCGCGCAGGGTTCTGGTGTCGGGAGCCCCCGGGGTGCCGGTGTCGGTGGGGGCTGAGGGGGCGTGGGGTGCGGCGGCTGCGGCCGCGCCGCTTGCCAGCAGATCGCGTCTAGTCATCGCCATGCCCCGAGCGTGGCCGGGGGATGTGAATCCCGCGTGGATTCGGTGTGTGGGGCTCCTCCGGGGCGGGTGGCGCCGGTGCGCGGAGCAGGGCGGTCGCGCGGTCCAGGCTGCGGGCGAGGGCGTGCCGGGTCGGGCCGGTGGCGAGGACGTAGGCGTGGTGGAGGGCCCCGGTGGGGGCGTGGCGGACGGTGGCGTCCGGGGGGACCTCCAGCTGGACGCGGGCCACGCCGGGGAGGGCGCGGGCGGCGGCGAGGGCGACGGCGAGGCCGTCGAGGCGGCAGCCGGGCGGGAAGTCGACGTAGCGCAGGCCCGCGTGGGCGGTGACGGGCGGCTTGCGGACGGGCGCGGGCAGGCCGAGGGCGGCGGCGAAGGTCAGCCCGAGCACGTCGGTGCCGTGGGCGAGCCGGAGCAGCTCGGTGAACTCCTCGGCCCCGGGGCGTGCGTGGGCCTCGACCAGGCGGGGGCCGTACGGGGTGAGCACGACCTCGACGTGGGAGGGACCGTCGTGATGGCCGGCCAGGTCGAGCACCCCGCGGACGAGCGCCCGTACGGCCTCGGCGGTCCCGGCGTCCAGGACGACGGGCACGTCGTACCCGAGGGCGGCAAGGTGCTGCGGGCGGCCCGGGTGACGCGGGCCGGAGGCCGGGGCGGGGGCGAGGGCCGGGGTGGGGAGGCGGCGGGTCCAGCCGAGGGTGCGGTGGCGGCCCTGGTGGGAGAGGGTCGCGACGGTGAGTTCCGGACCCTCCAGGAACTCCTCCACCAGGAGGTCGGTGACCTCGGGGTAGTCGAGCGCGGCGGCCTCCGCCTCGGCGGGGTCGCGGACCAGGCGGACTCCCTCGCCGTCCGTGCCCGCGCGGGGCTTGATGACGCAGGGGTAGCCGATGAGGGCGGTGAGGAACGGGATCAGGCCGGCCCGGCCGCAGCGGGCGAAGGAGACCGGCCTGGTGGCGTGCAGGGTGTTGGAGCGGGCGCGCAGGGCGGCCTTGTCCATGAGGGCGGTGATGGCGGCGGCCGGGGTGCCGGGCAGGCCGAGGGCCTCGTTGGCGCGGGCGGCGGCCAGGGCCGCGGCGGGGCCGAACCCGAAGACGCAGGCCCGGCCGTGGCGGACCGCCGCCAGTCGGCCGACGGCCCCGATCAGGCGGCGGTGGTCGCGCCAGTCCGTCCGTACCCGCCGCTCCGCCCCCTCACGGTCGGATGGCACCGATGGACCCGGCGCGACCACCACGGCGCGCGCGCCCGCACGGCGGGCGGCGGCAACCTCGGCGGAGCGCGGGCTGAGCAGAACTGCCACGGGCTGGAGCCGTGAGCTGGTCGTCGTCCCGTGCGGCATACCGCGCTCCCCCCGTCACGCCGTGCCTCCACTGTGCCGGTTCGGCATATGCCGGAAGCCGCCGTTCAGGCGTCGAGTTGCCGCCTTGCGGGAACACGAGGGGTTTACGAATGGGCACACACAGGGACCAATAGGCATATGCCAGCCGAAGCCGAGGGAGTCGACCGCGTCGACGGTGTCGAGCGAGTGGACGGAGTCGACCGCATCACCGCGGGGCGCGAGGGTGAGCTGAGTCCCGCCGCGCGGCGCCTGTACGCGTACGCGGTGGAGCGGCAGGCCTTCACCGCGGCCGAGGCCACCTCGGCGCTCGGCGCCCGGGCGGGCGCCGCCATCACCGAGCTGGCCGCCGCCCACCTGCTCCAGCGGGCCGCGGGCCCCGGCCCGGAACGGTGGAGCGCGGTGGCGCCCCGGGCGGCGGCGTCCCGGGCGCTGGCCCCGCTGGCGCTGCTCGTACGGGAGACGCACGACGAGATGGACCGGCTGCGGGGGCGGCTGGAGGCGCTGGTGCCCGCGTACGAGGCGGGGGCCGCGCACCGGGACCTGAGCGGGGCCGGCCGGCTGGAGCTGGTGACGGACCTGGGGGCGGTGCGGGGGCTGATCGCCGAGCTGGTGGCGGGGTGCGAGCAGGAGCTGCTGACCTCGCAGCCGGGCGGCGGGCGGCCGCAGGAGACGCTGGAGGAGGCGGTCGGGCGGGACGAGTCGCTGCTGGCGCGCGGGGTCCGGATGCGGACGATCTACCAGCACACGGCGCGCTACTCGCGGCCGACCGCGGCGTACGTCGAGCGGGTGACGGCGCTCGGCGCGCAGGTGCGGACGCTGGGCGACGGGCTGATGCGGATGCTGATCTTCGACCAGCGGACCGGGCTGATGGCCGTGCCGGACCGGACCGGGGCGGCGCTGGTCGTGCGGGAGCCGAGCGTCGTGCACTTCATGACGGCGGCGTTCGAACGGTCGTGGCTGGGGGCGCGGCCGTTCCCGACGACGGTGAGTCCGGAGGCGGCGCGGTCGCTCTCGGACGAGCTGCGGCAGACGATCGTGCGGTTGCTCTCCGAGGGGCTGGAGGACAAGGTGATCGCGCGGAGGCTGGGGATGTCGGAGCGGACGTGTCAGCGGCACATCGCGGAGGTCATGCGGGCCGTGGGGGCCAAGTCCCGTTTTCAGGCCGGGTACTTGCTCGCCGCGGCCGTTCCGGCGGAGCCGGAGCCCGGGCCGGGGGTTTAGCCGGGCTGCGCCCGGACCTGGGGCTCCGCCCCAGACCCCGCGCCTCAATCGCCGGCGGGGCTGGATTTTGCCGGACGGCGTCCGGAACGGGCTCGGCGCGCCCCTACATCGGTGACTCCAGTTCCGGGATGAGGCGCCCCCGGCGGGACAGGAGGAAGCGTTTGAACTCCGCTACCGGTGGGGTGTCGGGGTGGCCGTCCAGCCAGGCCACGCCGATCTGGCGGACCGCGCGCGGGGCCGTCACCGTCAGCTCCACCACGCCGGGCCGGGGTACGGCGGGCGGTGGGAGCAGGGCCACCCCCAGGCCCGCCGCGACCAGCCCGCGCAGGGTTTCGGCCTCCTCGCCCTCGAAGGCGACCTTCGGGGTGAAGCCCGCCTCCGCGCACAGGTCGTCGGTGATGCGGCGCAGGCCGTAGCCCGCCTCCAGGGTGACGAAGGTTTCCTCGGCGGCCTCGGCGAGCCGGATCCGCTTGCGCACGGCGAGGCGGTGGTCGTCCGGGACGACCAGGCGCAGCCGCTGCTCGTCGAGCCGGCGCGTCACCAGGTCGGGGGCGTCGGGCAGGGGCGAGGTCAGGCACAGGTCGAGTTCCCCGGCGCGGAGCTTCTCCAGCATGGCCTCGCCGTAGTTCTGGACGAGGGAGAACCGTACGCGCGGATGGTCGGCCCGGAAGGCGCGGATCAGGCCGGGTACGGTCTCGGGCCCCAGCGTGTGCAGGAAGCCGAACGCGACCTTGCCGAAGGAGGGGTCGGCGTCGTCCTGGACGGATCCGGCGGCGCGGGCGATGCCGTCCAGGGCCTGTTCGGCGGAGGCCAGGAAGGTGCGGCCGGCCGTGGTGAGGGAGACGGTGCGGCCCTTGCGGGCGAACAGCGTGACGCCCAGGTCCTGTTCGAGGCGGACCATCGCCCGGGACAGGGTGGACTGCGGTACGCCCAGCTCGTGCGCGGCGCGGGTGACGTGCTCGTGCCGGGCGACGGCCGTGAAGTACGCGAGGCGCGGGGCCAGCAGACGTGTCACGGCCATGTCTTCTTCGTAACGGTTCGTTGACATGTACGCCCCTGAGCTGTGGTGATGCGTGAGTGGATCGATTATCGCGATTCTGTGCATTGGACGCATGAAAAACAGGGGCCTACCTTCGACGTATGCCTCCCGCTCATACCGGGGCACCTGTCACCTCAGGTGCCTTCACCCCGTCGTTCCCGCAGCCCGAAGCCCTCTCCCCCGGCCGCCCCGGCTACCGCCGGATGAGCCTCGCGCTCTTCGCCGCCGGTCTCGCGACCTTCGCCCTCCTCTACTCCACCCAGGCGCTGCTGCCCGCGGTCTCCGCCGGCTTCGGCGTGACGGCGGGTCAGGCCAGCTGGACGGTGTCCGCGGCCACCGGCGCGCTCGCGCTGTTCGTGCTGCCGCTGAGCGCGCTGTCCGAGCGGTTCGGCCGGACCCGGATGATGACCTGGTCGATGGTGATCGCCGTCGGCGTCGGCCTGCTGGTGCCGTTCGCACCGAGCCTGGAGTCGCTGGTCGTGCTGCGCGCGGTGCAGGGTGCGGCGATCGCCGGGATCCCCGCCTCCGCGATGGCGTACCTGGCGGAGGAGGTCAAGCCCCGGGCCCTGGTCGGCGCGATCGGCCTGTTCGTGGCGGGCAATTCCATCGGCGGCATGAGCGGCCGCATCGTGACGGGCTGGGCGGCGCAGCTGTGGGGCTGGCGGGCCGGGCTGCTGACCGTGGGGCTGATGGCGCTGGCCTGTGCGGTGGCCTTCCTGGTGCTGCTGCCCCGGGCGCGGTTCTTCCGGCCGGCGTCGCTGAACCCGCGCGCGGTGGGACGTACGGTCGCCGGGCACCTGCGCGATCCGCTGCTGCTGCGGCTCTACGGGATCGGCGCGCTGTTCATGACCGTCTTCGGGGCCGTGTACACGGTCATCGGCTACCGGCTGGTGGACGAGCCGTTCTCGCTGGGGCAGGGCGTGATCGGGTCGATCTTCCTGGTCTACCTGGTGGGTACGGTCTCCTCGGCGGCCGCCGGGCAGCTGGTGGCGCGCACGGGCCGGCGCGGGGCGCTGTACCTCGCGGTGACCACCACCGCGCTGGGTCTGCTGCTGTCCCTCTCCGACTCCCTCGCCGCGATCCTGGCGGGGCTGGTGCTGATCACGGCGGGCTTCTTCGCCGGGCACGCGGTTGCCTCGGCGGCGGTGAGCCGGACCGCGACCTCGGGCCGGGCGCAGGCCTCCGCGCTCTACCAGTCCGCGTACTACCTCGGCTCCAGCGCGGGCGGCACCCTGGGCGCGCTGGCGTACCACGCCTCCGGGTGGGCGGCCACGGTCGGCATCGCGCTGCTGGCGGTGGTGGGCGTCGCCTCGATCACCCTCTACGGCTCCCACGCGGCCCGGGTGGCCCGGGCGCGGCAGCTGCCGCACCGCACCGCGGCGGCCCGCTGATCCATCGCCGGGCGCGCGCCGTCCCGCCGCCCGGCGCACGGGCCCCTGGCCGGGCCGGCGGCCCGTGCGCCGCCCCGTGCGCTTCCACTCCACCCTGCCGGACCCCCTGACGGATGCAGCAGCAGACCCTACGCTCCGCGTAGCGGCTCGCCGCGTTCGCGGGGCACGGGGCCCCCGGACGCCGGGGCGGGGCAGGGGAGGACCGGATGGCGGGGATACGCGTGCGCGCGCTACGGCGTGCCGCGGTGGTGTTCGGCGGGGCGATGGCGATGGCCGTGCCGATGGTGGTCGCGGGGGGCGGAACGGCGCGGGCCGCCACCGCCGTCTCCTGCAACGTGACGACGGGGCCGTACCAGCGGCAGGTCGAGCAGTTCCTGGGACGGCCGGTGGACGGGGTGCAGTCGGCCGCCGACTGCGCCGCCATCCAGTCCTTCCAGGCCACCCACGGGATCACCCCGACCATGGGGTACGCGGGTCCGCTGACCTGGCAGACCATGAGCACGATGCTCGCGCAGCGGGCGGCGGGCAAGAACCCGAACGCCGAGGGCAAGTGCCCGACGAACCTGGGGCGGATCGCCTGCGTCGACCTGACCCGCCAGCTCAGCTGGATCCAGGACGGCACGGCGCTGAAGTACGGACCGGTGGCGGTGCGCACCGGCAAGGCCGAGACCCCGACGCGGACCGGCCTGAAGAAGATCTACTACCGCAGCATCGACCACTGGTCGACGATCTACGACGTCGCGATGCCGTACGCGCAGTTCTTCGACGGCGGCATCGCCTTCCACTCGGTCACCAAGAGCATGTGGAACCCGCCGGGTTCGGGCGGCTGCGTGAACATGACGACGGTCGACGCCAAGGCGTACTGGAACATGCTGGGCAACGGCGAGGACGTCTACGTGTACGGGCGCAAGCCCGGGACCTGACGTGACCTGACGGGCCCGGCGGTCGCGGCTGCCGTTGTCGGACCCCTCGGGTAGTTTCCGAAGGAGACGGAACTACCTGGGGGCGACACCATGAGCGACCTGGCGACGACATCACCGGACCCGGACCTCGACTCCGCGATGGAGCGCTACCGCGTGGAGCTGACCGGCTATTGCTACCGGATGCTCGGCTCGGCCTTCGACGCCGAGGACGCGGTGCAGGACACGTACGTCCGCGCCTGGCGGGCCTACGGGAAGTTCGAGGGCCGCTCCTCGCTGCGCTCCTGGCTGTACCGGATCGCCACCAACGTCTGCCTGGACCTGCTGAACGCGGGGAACAAGCGGGCCCGCCCGATGGACCTCAGTGCCCCGCAGCACCAGTCCTCCGCCGTGCTCAACGAGCGGCCCGAGGTGACCTGGCTGGAGCCGGTGCCCGACGGCCGGGTGCTGCCGCAGACCGCCGACCCGGCGGAGGCGGCCCTGGCCAAGGAGTCCGTCCGGCTGGCCTTCGTAGCGGCCCTCCAGCACCTGCCGGCGAAGCAGCGGGCGGTGCTGATCCTGCGGGAGGTGCTGGCCTGGAAGGCGGACGAGGTCGCGCAGCTCCTGGAGACCACCGTGGCGTCGGTCAACAGCGCCCTCCAGCGGGCGCGGGCCACCCTCGCCGGTTCGGGGCTGCGCGACAGCGATCCGGCGGACCCGCTGGACGCCGGGCAGGCGAAGCTGCTGGAGCGGTACCTGTCCGCCTTCGAGGCCTACGACATCACCCGGCTCACCGCCCTGCTGCACGAGGACGCGGTGCTGTCGATGCCGCCGTTCGACCTGTGGCTGCGGGGCCACGAGGACATCGCGGCCTGGCACCTCAACCAGGGCATCGGCTGCAAGGGCTCGCGCCTGGTCCCGACGACGGCGAACGGCATGCCGGCGTTCGGCCAGTACCGCCCGGCGGCCTCCGGGAAGGGGCACACGCCGTGGGCGCTACAGGTCCTGGAGATCTCAGACGGCCGGATCACCGGCCTCAACGCCTTCCTCGACACCGCCCGCTGGTTCCCCCTCTTCGGCCTCCCCGAGCAGCTCGACGAGACCTACGAGGCCGAGTAGGGCGCGGTACGCGGGGCCGACGCCGGTCACCCGCAGGGGCCGGCCCCGGGCGGCCAGCCGCAGCCGGGCCAGCACCTCGACGGCGGCCAGCCCCGGCGCGGTCACGGCGGCGGCGTCGCACACCACCGCGCCGGCCCCGCCGTCGTAGAGCCGGGCGAGGCGCGCGCACAACGGCGCCACGTCCTGTTCGGCGGGACTGGGCCCGGGCAGCACGAGTCGGGTGATCTCCACGAGGGGGTGACTCCCCCACCACCCGGAACTCATCGGCGCCGGGCGGTCCCGTCAAGGGGCCGGCACCGGTCCCGGCACGGCGAACGGGACCGGCGGAAGTCCGCCGGTCCCGTTCACCCGAAAGGGAAACCGCGGGTCAGGCGATGCGGTCCAGGACGATCGGGGTCGCCGAGAAGGCGGTGCCGGCCGGGGCCACGTCGTAGGAGCCCTCCAGGGAGGCCAGCGCGTAGTCGAACTTCTCCGGGGTGTCCGTGTGGAGGGTCATCAGCGGCTGGCCGGCGGTGACGGTGTCGCCCGGCTTGGCGTGGAGCTCGATGCCCGCGCCCGCCTGGACCGGGTCCTCCTTGCGGGCGCGGCCCGCGCCCAGGCGCCAGGCGCCGACGCCGACGGCGTACGCGTCGAGGCGGGTCAGGACGCCCGAGGCGGAGGCGGTGACCACGTGCTGCTCGCGGGCCACCGGCAGGGCCGCGTCCGGGTCGCCGCCCTGGGCGGAGATCATCCGGCGCCACACGTCCATCGCGGAGCCGTCGGCCAGGGCCTTCTCCGGGTCGGCGTCCTTGATGCCCGCCGCGTCCAGCATCTCCCGGGCCAGGGCCAGGGTCAGCTCGACCACGTCGGAGGGGCCGCCGCCGGCCAGGACCTCGACGGACTCGCGGATCTCCAGGGCGTTGCCCGCGGTGAGGCCGAGCGGGGTGGACATGTCGGTGAGCAGGGCGATCGTCTTGACGCCGCTGTCGGTGCCCAGGGCCACCATCGTGGAGGCCAGCTCGCGGGCGTCCTCGATGTTCTTCATGAAGGCGCCGCTGCCGACCTTGACGTCCAGGACGAGCGAGCCCGTACCCTCGGCGATCTTCTTCGACATGATCGAGGAGGCGATGAGCGGGATGGCCTCGACGGTGCCGGTGACGTCGCGCAGGGCGTACAGCTTCTTGTCGGCCGGGGCCAGGCCGTCGCCCGCCGCGCAGATGACGGCGCCGGTGGTGTCGAGGACGTGCAGCATCTCCTCGTTGGACAGCAGCGCGCGCCAGCCGGGGATGGACTCCAGCTTGTCCAGGGTGCCGCCGGTGTGGCCGAGGCCGCGGCCGGAGAGCTGCGGCACGGCCGCGCCGCAGGCGGCGACGAGCGGGGCCAGCGGGAGGGTGATCTTGTCGCCGACGCCGCCGGTGGAGTGCTTGTCGGCGGTCGGGCGGGAGAGGGAGTCGAAGTTCATCCGCTCGCCGGAGGCGATCATCGCGGCGGTCCAGCGGGCGATCTCGGCCCGGTTCATGCCGTTGAGCAGGATGGCCATGGCCAGCGCCGACATCTGCTCGTCCGCGACGACCCCGCGGGTGTACGCGTCGATGACCCAGTCGATCTGCTCGGGGCTCAGCTCACCGCGGTCCCGCTTGGTCCGGATGACGGAGATGACGTCCATGAGGTGACTTCCTTCTACGCGCATAGAGATGAGGGGGAGGGAGTTCATTGGGTTTCAAGCGGGACGGCCCTCCGCCCGGCAGGGGCGGAGGGCCGTCGGCACGGCTATCTCAGGTGGTCGGGCCCGAAGGCCTGGGGCAGCATCGCGCTCAGCGGGAGGATCCCGTCGGGGGTCTCCACCAGCAGTTCCGGGCCGCCGAACTCGTACAGCAGCTGGCGGCAGCGCCCGCAGGGGACGAGGATCTCGCCCTTGCCGTCCACGCACGTGAAGTGGGTGAGACGGCCGCCGCCGGTGGCCTGGAGGGAGGAGACCAGGCCGCACTCGGCGCACAGGCCGAGCCCGTAGCTGGCGTTCTCGACGTTGCAGCCGGTCACGACCCGGCCGTCGTCGACCCGCGCGGCCACGCCGACCGGGAAGCCCGAGTAGGGGGCGTACGCCCGGGTCATCGCGTCCCGGGCGGCCGTCCGCAGGGCTTCCCAGTCCACGACCGGCTGGTCCGCGGTCACTTGCCCTGGCCCTTGCGGTACGGCATGCCGTCCGCCTTGGGCATGCGCAGGCGCTGCGCCGACAGGGCGAGCACGAGCAGCGTGGTCAGGTACGGGGCGGCGTCGACGAACTGGCTCGGCACCTGGTCGGTGAGCGCGTACCAGATGAAGAGCCCGGCGGCGCAGACCGCCGCGATGCCGGCCTGGAGGTGCTTCTTCTTGTACAGCTGCCAGACGACGACGAGCACCAGCAGGATCGCCAGGAGCAGCAGCATCGCGTGGACGTTCTCGGCGCCGCCGCGCAGGCGGAGGCTGTAGGTGAAGCCGAAGAGGCCCGAGCCGAGGGCCATGCCGCCCGGCATCCAGTTACCGAAGATCATCGCGGCGAGACCGATGTAGCCGCGGCCGCCGGTCTGGCCCTCCTGGTAGATGCCGGTGGAGACGATCGCGAGGAAGGCGCCGCCGAGGCCGGCCATCCCGCCGGAGACGATCACCGCGATGTACTTGTACTTGTAGACGTTGACGCCGAGGGACTCCGCGGCGATCGGGTTCTCACCGCAGGAGCGCAGTCGCAGGCCGAAGGCCGTGCGCCACAGCACCCACCAGGTGGCGGGGACCAGGAGCACCGCGACGACGGTCAGCAGCGAGAGGTCGGTGACCAGACCGCCGATGAGGCCGGCGGCGTCCGAGATCAGGAACCAGTGCTTGCCCTGGAGGGTCGCCATCCAGTCCGAGAGCCCCGGGATCGTGATCTCGGTGATCGGATCGATGCGCGGGGACTGCTTGGAGGAGCCGCCCGGGGTCTTGTCGAAGGTGAAGTTCGACAGGTACTGGGTGAAGCCGACGGCCAGGATGTTGATCGCCACACCGGAGACGATGTGGTTCACGTTGAAGGTCACGGTGATGAGCGCGTGCAGCAGGCCGCCGATCGCGCCACCGATGATGCCGACGAGGACACCGGTCCACGGACCCCACTGGTAGCCGGCCCAGGCGCCGAACCAGGTTCCGAGGATCATCATGCCTTCGAGGCCGATGTTGACCACGCCCGCGCGCTCGGCCCACAGGCCGCCGAGGCCCGCGAGGGCGATCGGCACCGCGAGCTGGAGGGCGCCGGAGACCTGGCCGATGGAGGTCAGGTCGTTGGCTCCGGAGATCAGCCGGACGACCGAGACCAGTGCGAGGCCTCCCGCGATCATCAGCAGGATCCAGGGCAGGGTGAGCTTGCGGCGGCCGCCGCCCTTCTTGGGCGCGGCGCTCGTCGCGGAAACGGTGCTGGTGCTCACGCCGCGACCTCCTTGTTGTCGGTCTTGAGGGCGTGGCCGGCGGCCAGCTCTTCGCCGACCTTCTGCTGCTGGCGGCGGATGCCGTAGCGGCGGACGAGCTCGTAGCTGACGACGACCGCGATCACGATCAGGCCCTGCATGATCGTGCCGATCTCCTTGGCGTAGCCCTCGGTGTCGAGACCGGCGGACGCCTTGTCGATGAAGGCGATCAGGAAGGCCGAGAAGAAGATGCCGATCGGGTTGTTGCGGCCGAGCAGAGCGACGGTGATGCCGGTGAAGCCGACACCCAGCGGGAAGGACAGGTTGTACGTGTGCGACTCGCCCAGCAGCAGCGGCATGCCGGTCAGACCGGCGACCGCGCCCGAGATGAGCATCGCAGTCATGATCATCTTCTTGGGCTCGACGCCGGAGGCCTGCGCGGCGGACTCGCTGGCGCCGGAGGCGCGCAGGTCGAAGCCGAAGCGGGTCCGGTTGAGCACGAACCAGTAGACGACGCCGAGCACGAAGGCGACGAAGGTGAAGCCGTAGATGTCGCCGCCGGGCAGGGACAGGGCCGGGAACCAGCCGGACTCCGGGATGTCACCGGTGGTCAGGTCGTTCGAGCCGGCCGGCTGCACGCCGAGGTTCTTCGGCAGGATCAGCCAGGCGATCAGCGAGGTCGCGATGGCGTTGAGCATGATCGTGGAGACGACCTCGCTCACGCCACGACGGGCCTTGAGGATGCCCGCGATACCGGACCAGAAGGCGCCGGTCGCCATGGCGACGAGCACGATCAGCAGGACGTGCAGCGGTCCGGGCAGCGAGACCGAGGCGCCGACCACGGCGGAGACCATCGCCGCGAGACGGTACTGGCCGTCGACGCCGATGTTGAAGAGGTTCATCCGGAAGCCGATGGCGACGGCCAGGGCTGCCAGGAAGTAGATGCCGGCCTGATTGATGATCAGGACCTGGATGTCCTCGTAACCCGCCTGCTCGATCATGATCCGCAGCGGGTCGATCGGGTCCACGCCCGAAGCGGCCAGCACGATCATGGTCAGCACCAGGGCGCTGACCAGTGCGAGCACCGGTCCGGCGGCTGCGAGGAGCAGCCGGTCCTTGTCGAACTTCTTCATCGGGCCTCGTCCTCCGTGGCGTCGCCGTCGACCCCGGCGGAGTTGTCGTCTTGGGCTTCGAGGTGCCCGCTGGCGGCGCCGGTCATGGCGGTGCCGAGCTCCTCGGGAGTGATCGTCGCAGGGTCGGCGTCCGCGACCAGGCGACCGCGGTAGATGACGCGCAGGGTGTCGGACAGGCCGATCAGCTCGTCCAGGTCGGCCGAGATCAGGAGCACGGCCAGGCCCTCGCGACGGGCCTCGCGGATGGCGTCCCAGATCTGCGCCTGCGCGCCGACGTCCACACCACGGGTGGGGTGCGCGGCGATCAGGAACTTCGGGTTGTGGCTCATCTCGCGGCCGACGATCAGCTTCTGCTGGTTGCCGCCGGACAGGGAGGCCGCGGTGACGTCGATGCCGGGGGTGCGGACGTCGTACTCGCGCACGATCCGCTCGGTGTCCTTGCGGGCGGCCTTCAGGTCGAGGATGCCGCCCTTGGAGTTGGGCTTCTCGGTGACGTGGCCGAGGATGCGGTTCTCCCAGAGGGGGGACTCCAGGAGCAGGCCGTGCCGGTGGCGGTCCTCGGGGATGTAACCGATGCCGCCCTCGCGGCGCTTGCGGACCGCCATCTTGGTGATGTCGGCGCCGTCGAGGGTGATGACGCCCGCGTCGGGAGTGATCATGCCCATGAGGGCCTCGATCAGCTCCGTCTGGCCGTTGCCCTCGACGCCGGCGATGCCGAGGATCTCGCCCTTGTGGATGGTGAAGCCGATCCCGTCGAGCAGGAGGCGGCCGGCGACCGGGGCCTCGCGCAGGTCGGTGTCGGAGTCGCCCAGGACCGGGGTGGAGGTCTCGGGGGTGGTGACGGTGCCGGACTCGGCGACGGTCAGGCTCTCGACCTTGAGCATCGGGGTCGTGGTCACCGTGGACTCGCGGGTCTCCGGCGAGGGCAGCTCGGTGCCGACCATGAGCTCGGCGAGCTGCTTGGTCGTGGCCGTCTTCGGGTCGGCGGTGCCGACCGTGGTGCCGCGGCGGATGACGGTGATGTCGTCGGCGACCTTCAGCACCTCGCCCAGCTTGTGCGAGATGAAGATGACGGTCAGGCCCTCGGCCTTGAGCTCACGCAGGTTGTCGAAGAGCGCGTCCACTTCCTGCGGCACGAGCACGGCGGTGGGCTCGTCGAGGATGAGCGTCTTCGCGCCGCGGTAGAGGACCTTGAGGATCTCCACGCGCTGGCGGTCGGCGACACCGAGGTCCTCGATCAGGGCGTCGGGGCGCGCGCCGAGGCCGTACGCGTCCGAGATCTCCATGATCTTCTTGCGGGCCTTGGCACCGATGCCGTAGAGCTTCTCGCCGCCGAGGACGACGTTCTCCAGGACGGTGAGGTTGTCGGCCAGCATGAAGTGCTGGTGCACCATGCCGATGCCGCGGGCGATGGCCTCGCCGGGGTTGTTGAAGGAGACCTGCTCCCCGTCGATGGCGATGGTGCCCTCGTCCGGCTTCTGCATGCCGTAGAGGATCTTCATCAGGGTCGACTTGCCGGCACCGTTCTCACCGATGAGGGCGTGGACCGTGCCCTTGCGGACGGAGATGGCGATGTCCTTGTTGGCGACGACGCCGGGGAAACGCTTGGTGATGCCGTGCAGTTCTACGGCGAGAGGGGGGCTGGACGCGTTGATGACGCACTCTCCTTGGCGCGGAAGGAGCTGGAAAGCCAAGTTGGCAGGGGGGACAGGGCGGGGGAGAGAAGGTATCGCGTCCACGATGCCTCTACGCGCGTAGCACTGTCGAAAGTGAAAACTTGCGGCCAACTGGCCACAAGTTCGCACGGACTGGTGGCGAAGACGCGGTTCGGGGTCCGGGAGCGGGTTGACCGCTTCCGGACCCCGAAGACCGCGACTAGGCGTCAGACAAGGGCCTTACGGCGCGGTCTTGACGTTGATCTTCTTCGCGATGATCTCGGCCTTGGCCTTCTCCACCGCGGCGGTGATGTCGGCCATCGACTTGTACTGCGGGTTGGAGTCGGCCAGGCCGACGCCGTTCTTGTCCAGGCCGTAACGGACCTCGCCGGACTCCGGCTTGCCGTCCTTGACCGACTTGATCAGGTCGTAGACCGCGAGGGAGACGTCCTTGGTGACGGAGGTCAGGATGCGGTCCTTGTACTTCGCCAGACCGGGCTGGTTGTACTGGTCGGAGTCGACACCGATGGCCCACTTGCCCGCGCTGGAGGCGGCCTCGATGGCGCCCGAGCCCGCGAGACCGGCGGCGGCGTAGATCACGTCGGCGCCGCCGTCGAGCTGGCCCTTGGCGGTGGCCTTGCCGAGGTCGGGCTTGGCGAAGCCCGAGAAGTCCGGCGGCTGGGTCAGGTAGGCCGACAGCACCTTGGCGTTCGGGTTGGTGTCCTTGACGCCCTGCTCGAAGCCCGCCTGGAACTTCTTGATCAGCGGAACCTCGACGCCGCCGATGAAGCCGACCGTGCCGGTCTTGGACGCCTTGGCGGCGGCGACGCCGGCCAGGTAGGAGCCCTGCTCCTCGTTGAAGACCAGGTTGGCGATGTTCGCGCCGGTCTTCGAGGTGTCGTCGATGATGCCGAACGTGGTGTTCGGGAACTTCTTCGCGACCTTCTCGATGGCCGGGGCGTAGGAGAAGCCGACGCCGATGACCGGGTTGTTGCCCTTGCGCGCCAGCTCGGTGAGGCGCTGGACCTTGTCGGCCTCGCTCTCCCCCTCGGTGGGCTCCGCCTCGGCGGTCGTGACCTTGAGGTCCTTCGCGGCCTTCTCCAGGCCCGCGTAGGCGGCGTCGTTGAACGACTGGTCGCCGCGGCCACCGACGTCGTAGGCGATTGCGGCGCCGGCGCTCTTCGTCTCCGAGGACGAGGAGGACGACGACGAGGCGTCCGAGGACTTCTTTCCGCCACAGGCGGTGGCCGAGAGGGCCAGCGCCGCGGACGCGATGCCCACGGTGGCGATCCTGGTGATCCGGCGCAAGGGGAGGCTCCTTCAAAACCTGACCGAAGCGCCACGACCGGCGCTGGTTTAGCGGCGATCGTAACGCGCGTAGATGTCAGTTAAAGGCCCGTTCATGAGTCGTTATCGGATCGTCGCGAACCGGACAGTGACCGATCGGTAACTGTACCGGTGTCCAGCCCTTGTGTACCAAGGGCTGGACAGCCGAACCAGCGGACCGGCGGTTCCGGTACGGACTTTGCCCCGGCCTTGCCGCCCGGCGCTCTAGCGGACCGCTCCCCCGCGGCGGCCGTCGAGCAGGGCCGCCGCCGTGAAGAACTCCACGCCGACGCCGATCGCGCTCTCGTCCACGTCGAAGTCGCCCCGGTGCAGGTCCCGCTTGGCGGTGTCGCCGGGCCGCCGGACGCCCAGGCGGGCCATGGCTCCGGGGACGTGCTCCAGGTACCAGGAGAAGTCCTCCCCGCCCAGGCTCTGCTCGGTGTCCTCGACCGAGGCGGCCCCGCGGCGGGCGCCCATCGCCTCGCGGAGCAGTTCGGTGACCACCGGGTCGTTGACCACCGGCGGGACCCCGCGCACGTGGTTGATCTCGAACTTGGCCCCGTGCATCGTGGCGACCTCGTCGATCGCCGCGTGGATCATGTCGGGGGCCTCGTACCAGGCGTTCAGGTCGAGGCACCGCACGGTGCCGGACAGCTCCGCGTGCATCGGGATGACGTTGCAGGCGTGCCCCGCCTCGATCCGGCCCCAGGTGACGGACATGCCCGAGCGGGCGTCCATCCGCCGGGTCAGCAGGGCCGGGACGTCCACGGCGACCCGGGCGGCGGCCGTCACCAGGTCGGTGGTCAGGTGCGGGCGGGCGGTGTGGCCGCCGGAGCCGGAGAGGCTGACCTCCAGGCGGTCGCAGGCCGAGGTGATCGCTCCGGGCCGCAGCCCGATCCGGCCCGCGTCGACGCGGGGGTCGCAGTGCACCGCGATGATCCGGCCGACGCCGTCCAGCACCCCGGACTCGATGGCGTCGCTCGCCCCGCCCGGGAGCACCTCCTCGGCGGGCTGGAACAGCAGCCGCACCGGGCGGGGCAGCAGCCCCTGGCGGTCGAGGTCGGCGAGCACCAGGCCCGCCCCGAGGACGACGGCCGTGTGCACGTCGTGGCCGCAGGCGTGGGCGCGGTCCGGAACGGTGGAGCGGTACGCGACGTGCGTCTTGGCGTCCGGGATCGGCAGGGCGTCGATGTCCGCGCGCAGGGCCAGCATCGGCCGTTCCCGGTCCCAGGTCCCGACGTCACAGATCAGCCCGGTGCCGGACTTCAGCACGCGTGGGCGCAGGCCGGCCTTTTCCAGCCGGGCCTTGATCGCCGCCGTCGTGCGGAACTCCTGGTGTCCTAGCTCGGGATGCATGTGCAAGTCCCGTCGGAAGGCGATCAGTTCGGCACGCAGGTGGTCCGGAAGCTTGCCGGGCAGCTCGGGCCGGTCGGGCGTGCCGGGCAGGGCGGTCTGGGACTCGCGGGACATCAACTGGTTCACCCGTTGAAGGGTAGGCGCACGGATGGCTCAACTGGCCGGAGATCACCAAAAGTTCATGCCGTTAGGGGAAAGAAACCCGGCCTCTGGACGCATGACCGTATGCGGCCGGGGGTACACTCGCCCGCTCATCCGGCCGCGGGAGCCGCCTGAGCGGGGAGTCTGCGCACATCGCGGGCGGTGTCGGTGACGCCCGCGAGGAAACTGCGGGCCCGGGGCGAGGCCGCGGCGGTGAGCCAGGCCGGGTCGATATCGCATACGGCGACGGTCACGCCGGTTCCGGTCAGCGCGTAGGGCAGCGTGTGGACGACCGTGGACGGAAAGCTGACGATCGTACGTCCGACCGGTCCGCGCCGGGCGATCAGCTCCAGCGGCAGGTCCGGACGTACGATCTCCAGCCCGGTCGCCTCGCTCAGCGCGCGCAGCTTCTCCGGGGACTCCCGGCGGTGCGCGAAGTAGCGGGTCACTCCGTGCTCCCGGGTCAGGGCGCGGACCGCGTCCAGGTAGCGGGCCGGATCCACCACCCCGGTCTCCACCAGGGAGGTGCCGACCAGGTCGGTGCCCTTGGTGATCCGCGGCGGGCCGAAGCGGGAGCGGGTCCAGGCGAAGTCGTTGACGCGCAGCTCCATCCCGGGCAGCGGGGCGACCGGCATCGAGGTGAAGACCTCCATGACCCGCCCGCCGCGCGGCGTCAGCCGCCGCCGGGCCGTCCCCGACACCGGGGCGTACACGAGCTCGCGCACCCGGGACAGGGCCCCGCCGCCGGTGCGGTGCCAGCGGCGCAGCCGCTCCCCGCGCCCGAGCTGCGCCATGAACTCCATGGTGGCGGTGCCGTCGTCCACGACGACCAGCTCGGCGGCCCGGGCCGGGACCAGCAGCAGCTGCACGAGGCGGGAGAACGGGTCGCCGACCACGATCCGCTCGGCCCGGCGCACGGCCGCACCGAGCGCGGCCAGCGCTCCCAGCGGGCTGCCGGAGCCGCCCCGGGCCTCCTGCCAGTGGACGCTGTGGCCCTCGTCGCGGGCGATGCCCGCGACCCGGCGCAGCTGTCCGCGGGACATCGGGTCGGTGGGCGGCAGGACGATGATGTGCGGCCGTCCGGCCTCCGGCCCGGCCTGCCCGAACGGCCCGTCCTGCGGCCTGCGGCCGGCGAGGGGGCCGGGCTGGCTCGGGACGGCGGGCAGCAGCGGTCCGCGCCCGTGGGGGGCGCGGGCCGGAGCGCCGGCCTGGGCGTGGGCCCACTCCAGCACGTTGAGCAGCTGGACCGGGCTCTCGACGAGGGCCAGGGTGGGGGCGGGAGAGTTCACCACGTGTCTCCGCTCTCGGAGGAGGAGGGGTGGGGCCGGGATCAGACCGCTGCCGGGGCCTGGCCCTGGACGCGGCGGAGCTTCTTCATGGGGCCGAGCTCGGACTCGTAGACCCGCTTGACGCCGTCGCCGAGGGCGGTCTCGATGGTGCGGATGTCGCGCACGAGGCGGGCGAGGCCGCCGGGTTCGACGGAGGCGGCCTGGTCGGAGCCCCACATCGCGCGGTCGAGGGTGATGTGGCGCTCGACGAAGGTGGCGCCGAGGGCGACCGCGGCGAGGGTGGTCTGCAGGCCCGTCTCGTGGCCGGAGTAGCCGATCGGGACGTTCGGGTACTCCTCCTGGAGCGTGTTGATGACGCGCAGGTTGAGCTCCTCGGCCTTGGCCGGGTACGTCGAAGTGGCGTGGCAGAGCAGGATGTTGTCGCTGCCGAGCACCTCGACGGCGTGCCGGATCTGCTTCGGGGTGGACATGCCGGTCGACAGGACGACGGTGCGGCCGGTGGCGCGCAGGGCCCGCAGGAGTTCGTCGTCGGTCAGCGAGGCGGAGGCCACCTTGTGGGCGGGGAGGTCGAACTTCTCCAGGAAGGCGACGGCCTCGGTGTCCCACGGGGAGGCGAACCAGGCGATGCCGCGGCGCGCGCAGTGTTCGTCGATGGCCAGGTAGTCGGCCTCGCCGAACTCGACGCGGTGGCGGTAGTCGATGTAGGTCATCCGGCCCCAGGGGGTGTCGCGCTCGATGTCCCACTGGTCGCGCGGGGTGCAGATCTCCGGGGTGCGCTTCTGGAACTTGACGGCGTCGCAGCCCGCGTCGGCGGCGGCGTCGATGAGCGCGAACGCGGTGCCGAGGTCGCCGTTGTGGTTGATGCCGATCTCGCCGACGACGTAGACCGGCTGTCCGGGGCCGGCGGTCCGGGAACCGAAGGTGCGCAGGCGGGAGTTGGCGGTGACGTCGGTCATGGCGGGGCGTTTCCTTCGTTCGGTGGGGGTGGTGGCGGGGGGTGCGGGGTGGGCCTGGGCCGGGTCGAAGAGGGGGGCGAGGAGGCGGGCGCGGGCCAGGTCGTGGGGGTCGTCGACCTCCAGGACCCGCGCCGGGTCGGCCGGTACGGGCAGGGTCCGGCCGAAGAACCGGTGCCGGGCGGTGCGGAAGCCCGCGGCGTCCATGGCGTAGGCGGCGCCGGTCTCCAGGAGTTCGGCGGGACGGTCCTGGCGGCGGGGGCGGTACGACGCCTCGTGGTTGACCCCCGCTCCGGAGCCGTCGGCCCCGGTGCGCCAGAGGAAACCGTGGAAGGGGGCCGCGGTCAGGGCGCTGTCGGCGGCGCCCGAGGCCACGGCGGCGGCAACCGACTCGACGTCCGAGGAGGTCAGGAAGGGGCTGGTGCACTGGACCAGGAGGACCACGTCCACGGTGAGGGAGTGCAGTTCCTCGAAGGAGTCCAGGGCGTGCAGCAGGGCGGCCTCGCTGCTCGCGGTGTCCCCGGAGAGGGCCGCGGGCCGGGTGATCACATCGGCTCCGGCGGCCCGGGCGGCCGCCGCGACGGCCGGGGAGTCGGTGGAGACCACCACGTCGGTGACGGTGGCCGCGCCGAGGCAGGCCCCGACCGCGCGGGCGACGAGCGGGATCCCGCCGACGGGTGCGGTGTTCTTGCCGGGCACGCCCTTGGAACCGCCGCGGGCCGGGATCACCGCGAGGACCCTGCGGGGCGGCGCCGAGGAGCTCTGCCCGTCGGCGGGGCCGGTGCCGTGGGGGGTCACAGCTCGCCCAGCCTGCGGATCAGCGGGGCCACGCGCTGGACCCCGTGCCGGTAGGTCCCCCGGGCGGCCTCGCGCAGGTGGGCGCGGAGCCAGCGGCGGGCCGCCGACGCCCCGGCGTCCCGGCGCACGGCCCCGGGCAGCGGGGTTCCGTCGGGGGCGAGGTGGTGGCGGGCCAGGATGCCGGGGAGGTATCCGGGGGCGGTGGCGAGCGTGTAGTACGGGGCCACGGGCTCCAGCCGGTCCGGCCCGAGCAGCCGCGCGACCCGGTCCCGCGCGGCGGCGTACGGATCGGCCGTGCCGGGGGCGACGCCCTGGGCGGCGGTCCAGGCCGGGTCGCCGGCCGGCAGCAGGCCCTCGTCGAGCTGGTCCCAGGACGCCAGGCAGCCGGAGCCGAGGAAGTGGTGGTTGCCGAGCGCCTCGCGGATGCCGAGGTCGGTCAGGACGGCGGTCGGGATGCCCCGGTGCAGGGATTCCAGGGCGGCGGTGGAGGAGACGGTGACCAGCAGGTCGGCGGCGTCCAGTACCTCGCCCATGTTCCCGTACACCAGGCGGCAGTTGGGCGGGAGTCCGCCGGGGAGCCGCTCGGCCAGGCGCTGGTAGGGGTGTTCCTCCAGGTGCGTGGTGTGCTCGCCCGGCCGGCTGCGGAGCTTGACGAGCACCTCGCGGCCCGGGTGCAGGCGGGCGTGCCGGGCGGCCCGCTCCAGCAGGTAGGCGCGGTCGGCGCGGCTCTCCGGGACGGAGGGCTGCACCGCGAAGACGACCCGTCGGGCCCGGTCGCCGGCGCTTTCGTAGGCCGCGCCGTCCAGGAAGGGCAGGGCGGTCTCGACGACGGCCTCCGGGTCGGCGCCCGCGCCCTCGTAGACGGCGCGGAAGCGGGCGGCGTCGTGCCGGGAGTTGGCGAGGACCAGGTCGGCGCCGTGCCGCAGCAGGAGCCCGTCGGCGAGTTTCTCGTAGACGACGCCGACGTAGCCGGTGACGAGGACGGGGCGGGCGGCCGCGGCCGGGCCGGGCCACAGGGCGCGCACGCCGTGCAGGACGGCCTGGACGGCGCCTCCGACGAGGGCGAGGACGACCACGTCGTAGTGCTGCCGGCCGAGTTCGGCCAGGAACTCGGCGCAGGTCACCTCCACCGGTCCGCGGTCGGCGGCGACGCCGGCCTCGCCGAGCTGGCGCGCGGTCGGGGTGGCCCGGCCGCGGAGCACGTACCCGGCGGGTTCCGGGGCGTCGGGGGCGAGCCTGCGGGCGGTGAGGGCGCCCCATTTCCAGCGTGTGTCGGAATCGGCGAGTACGGCGATGCGAAGATCGGCCCGGCTGCTGCTGAGTGGCACTGGCACCCGGCAGAAGCTATTCCGCATTTCCGGTGTTCGGCCCAACGAGCGCACAACGGCGGGTTAACAACCCGTCGACGAAATGCGAAAGCGTCCGGGTTAACGTGCCCGCCCCGCGTCGTTCACATGGAATCCGCATCCGGGCCATGGTGAATGCCGGGCCGCGTCCTAAAGTCTCGCGGGTGCTCAAGCTCTCTGTTGTCGTGCCGTTCTACAACGTGCAGACATACGCACCGGATGCCCTGAAGGCCCTCGAACTCAACGCACGTGACGATTTCGAGTTCCTGCTCGTCGACGACGTCTCCACGGACGGGACGCCCGAGCTGCTGGAACGCGCGGCGGCCGGCGGCGTGCCCGGGGCGGTGCACCTCAGACACGACCGCAACGGCGGGCTGGCGACGGCCCGCAACACCGGACTGGACGCGGCGCGCGGCGAGTACATCGCCTTCCTCGACGGCGACGACTGGCTCGCGCCCGGCCACCTGGCCCGCACGCTGGCCGCCATCGAGGCCCTGAACTGCGATTTCGTGCGGACCGACCACGTACAGGTGACGGGTCGGGCGCGGACCGTGCAGCGGGTGCCGTACGGGCCGCAGGGGGTGGTGGGCGATCCGCGGGCCGGGATCCTGCCCGCCTCGCGGGCCACGGCGGTCGACTATCCGTACGCCTGGGCCGGGATGTACCACCGGCGGCTGCTGGACCGGGGGCTGCTGCACTTCACGGACGGGCTGCGGACGGCGGAGGACCGGCCGTGGATCTGGCGGCTGCACCGGGAGGCGCGGTCCTTCGCGGCGGTCGGGGAGGCCGGGATCTTCTACCGGCGGGGCATTTCCACCTCGTTGACGCAGATCGGGGACGAGCGGCAGCTCGATTTCATCCGCGCATTTGATCAAGTTCTGTCGGATACGGCCACCGACCGGGAATCCGAACTCCTGCTCCCCAAGGCCGTCCGAACATATTGCGCAATTATCGCGCACCATATCGGCTCCATCGAAAGGTTCGAACCGGCCGTGGCGAAAAAACTCCGTCTGATGAGCGCGGAAGCCCTGGGACGCATGCCGCGGCCGCTGCTGGAACAGGCACTCGGTTCGATGGACGCCGAGCGCTCGGCGCTGCTGCGCAGGCTGCGCCGCCGCACCCCGTCGGCGGCGACGGCGGGAGCGACGGCCGGGGCGACTGCCGGGGCCACGGCCGGACCGGCCGGGGACCCGGGGGCCGCCGCGTGAACGGCCAACGCGTCACCCAGCTCTTCCTCGCCTCCACCCTCTACGGGACGGCCACCCTCGCCGCCGCCCTCGACGCGGACGCCTTCCCCGCGGCCGGCCGCCGGATCCTGCTGACCAGCAACCACTCCCCCACCCCCGAGATCACCCCGGGCATCGAGGCCATGCCGGGCTTCGCCGCCCTGCGCACCCGCTTCGACGAGGTCCTCGACTGGAACGCGGTCCTCGCCCCGCAGCACCCGAGCACCTGGGCCCCGCGCCCGGACGACGTCCCGCTGTGGGAGCGGCAGCTGCGCACCCTGTGGGGGCTCGGCGAGGACCGGGTCGAGCTGGTGGTGGAGTCCCTGCAGGTGCCGCCCGCGCAGAGCCTGTGCCAGCTGTTCCCGGGCGCCGCGATCGACGTCTACGCCGACGGCCTGATGTCGTACGGACCCACCCGCTTCCGCCTCGACCCGCAGATCGGCATGCGGGTGCGGCGGGTGCTCCACCTGGACCTGGTGCCGGGGCTGGAGCCCCTGCTGCTGACGGAGTTCGGGGTGCCGGCGGAGCTGGTCCCGGCGCCCGCCTTCGTCAAGGTCCTGGCGGAACTGGCCGGGCTCCCGGACGACAGCGGCTACGAGCCCGCCGAGGCCCCGGCCCTCCTCCTCGGCCAGTACCTCTCGGCACTGGAGCTTATGACCCCGGCGGAGGAGGAGGAACTGCACGTCGCGATGGTGCGCGGGGCCTTCGAGCGGGGCCACCGGGAGCTGGTCTTCAAACCGCACCCCTCCGCCCCGGCCGCGTACTCGCGCAGCGCCGAGGCGGAGGCCGTCCGGCTCGGGGCACGGCTGACGGTGCTGGACGCGCCGGTGCTCGCCGAGACCCTGTACGAGCGGCTGCGCCCGGCGCTGGTCGCGGGCTGCTTCTCGACCGGGCTGCTGACGGCCCGGGCGCTGTACGGGATCCCGGTCGCGCGCACCGGGACCGGCCCGATACTGGCCCGCCTGACCCCGTACCAGAACAGCAACCGGATCCCGCTGACGCTGGTGGACGCCCTCGTCCCGGAACTCGCGCCGGGGGAGGGCTCGGAGGACGACGGAAACGACGGGGACGGGGAGGCCCCCGCCGACCTGGCCGGCCTGGTCACCGCCGTCGGCTTCACCATGCAGCCGAGGATCCTCGCCGACCGGCGGGGGCGGGCCGAGGCCTACCTGACCCGGCACCTGACCGACCGGACCTGGCGCTACTTCAAGCGCCGCCGCCTCACCGTGCTGGGCCTGCCGGGCGGCATCCCCGCCCAGCTGTCGTTCCTGCCCCGCAGCCCGGCGGTGCGCCGGGCCGTGCACCGGCTGCGCAGACGGCTGGGCCGGGTCAGCTGACGGCGAGCTTCGCGGCGAAGCCCAGGAAGATCACGCCCGCCGCCGAGGTGGCCCCTGCCGCGAGCCGCTTGCGGCGGCGGAAGGCGGCCGAGAGGCGGGTCCCGGTGAAGATCAGGGTGGACAGGTAGAGGAAGCTCACCAGCTGGGAGACCGTCCCCAGCAGCAGGAACGACAGCGCGGGGTACCGGTACTGCGGGTCCACGAACTGCACGAAGAAGGACAGCAGGAAGAGGATCGCCTTCGGGTTGAGCAGGCTCACCACCAGCGCCCGCCGGAACGGCCGCTCGGCCGGGCCGGTGGGCTCCACCGCGGCCGGGGCCTCCGCGTCGCGGGCACGGCGGTCGCGCCACATGGCCAGCGCCCCGCGCATCATGCCCACGGCCAGCCACCCCAGGTATCCGGCGCCGAGCACCTTGACCACGGTGAACAGCACCGGGCTCGCCTGGAGCAGCGCGCCCGCGCCGACCGCGGCCAGCACCATCAGCACCGTGTCCCCGGTGAACACCCCGGAGGCGGCCTTGTAGCCCTCCTTGACCCCGCGCCGGGAGGCGACGGAGAGCACGTAGAGGGAGTTCGGCCCCGGCAGCAGGACGATGAGGACCACGGCCGCGAGATAAGTAGGAAGATCTGTCACACCCAGCATGGCAGGAGTGTCCCATAGGGACACACCTGTCGCGCCAGCGAGTTTCACCAGCTGGAACCGGACGGTTCGTACGTCCCCCAGACCTCCCGCAGCGCCCCGCAGACCTCCCCCACCGTGGCCCGCGCCCGCAGGGCCTCCTTCATCGGGTACAGGACGTTGTCCCGCTCGGTGGCGGCCGCCCGGCGCAGCCCGGCCAGCGCCTCCCGCACCGCCCGGCCGTCCCGCCCGGCCCGCAGCCGTTCCAGGGCCGCGCACTGGCGGGCCTCGATCCGCGGGTCGACCACCAGCGGCTCGTACGGCTCCTCCCGGTCCAGCGCGAAGCGGTTGACGCCGACGACCACCCGCTCCCCCGCCTCCTGCTCCCGGGCGATCCGGTAGGCACTGGCCTCGATCTCCGCCTTCTGGAAGCCCGCCTCGATCGCCGCGACCGCCCCGCCGAGCTCCTCGACCCGCCGCATCAGGGCGAGCGCGGCCGCCTCCACCTCGTCCGTCATCCGCTCCACCGCGTACGAACCGGCGAAGGGGTCGGCGGTGTGCGGGACGTCCGTCTCGTACGCGAGCACCTGCTGGGTGCGCAGCGCGAGGCGGGCCGCCTTCTCCGTGGGCAGGGCGATGGCCTCGTCGAAGGAGTTGGTGTGCAGCGACTGCGTCCCGCCGAGCACGGCGGCCAGCGCCTGCACGGCCACCCGTACGAGGTTCAGCTCGGGCTGCTGCGCCGTCAGCTGGACGCCCGCGGTCTGGGTGTGGAAGCGCAGCATCAGCGACTTGGGCTCCCGCGCCCCGAACTCCTCGCGCATCAGCCGGGCCCAGATCCGCCGGGCGGCCCGGAACTTGGCGACCTCCTCCAGCAGCGTGGTGCGGGCCACGAAGAAGAAGGACAGCCGGGGCGCGAACTCGTTGACCTCCATCCCGGCCGCCAGCGCGGTACGGACGTAGGCGACCGCGTCGGCGAGGGTGAAGGCGATCTCCTGCGCGGGCGAGGCACCGGCCTCGGCCATGTGGTAGCCGGAGACGGAGATGGTGTTCCACTTCGGCAGCTCCGCGCGGCAGTAGCGGAAGGTGTCGGCGGTCAGCCGCAGGGAGGGCCCGGGCGGGAAGATGTACGTCCCGCGCGCGATGTACTCCTTCAGGATGTCGTTCTGTACGGTGCCCGTCAGCCGCCCGCCCCCGATGCCCTGTTCCTCGGCGACGAGCTGGTACATGAGCAGCAGCAGGGCGGCCGGGGCGTTGATCGTCATCGAGGTGGAGACCCGGTCGAGGGGGATCCCCTCGAACAGCGTCCGCACGTCCTCGACGGAGTCGACGGCGACCCCGACCTTGCCGACCTCCCCGCGCGCGAGCGGGGCGTCGGAGTCGTGCCCCATCTGCGTGGGCAGGTCGAAGGCCACGGACAGCCCGGTCCCGCCCCCCTCGATGAGCTGCCGGTACCGGGCGTTGGACTCGGCGGCCGTGCCGAACCCGGCGTACTGGCGCATCGTCCAGGGGCGTCCGGTGTACATGGTCGGGTGGATCCCCCGCGTGTACGGGTACTCCCCCGGCCCACCGAGACTGACCGCCGGGTCCCAGCCCGCCAGGTCCTCGGGCCCGTAGACCGGCTTGATGGGGATCCCGCTCTCGGTGTGCGGCGTGGGACGGACCATGACGCGAAACCCTCCGTGTCCGTGCGGCCGGCCGCTCCCGGGCTGGTACAACCGTGCCCGCGAAGGCCGCTGGTCACAATGGGGCAACATCCGGCGAACCTTCGCAACTGTCCGCGCCCGCGAGGCATCACCTAGATACACGACGTTGAAATCGGGGGGACCGCGATGCACCGCCAGAGAGTCATGATCCGTACGTTCGGCCTGGCCGCGGCCGTCGCACTCGTTGCGACCGGCTGCGGCCCCCAGAAGCCGGGGGCCGCTCCGGCGGCTCCGTCCAGTCCGGTGGCGGGCAGTTCG
>NZ_JBHWBP010000084.1:0-26924 GCF_042735575.1 Streptomyces sp. NPDC059564
CGGCCAGCTGGCGCTGGCGCCCTACCTGATCGGCCCGGAGGCGGCCGAGGGGCTGCTGGACACCGCCTGCAAGGAGGCCGACTGCGCCGCCGCCGAGGTGCTCGGGTCCTACCCGGCGCTCGGCAAGCTCGCCGTCGCCCAGTACAGCGCCGCCCTGGGGATCACGCTGGGCGCCGGCGCCCACTGACGTCCCGTACACAGCGAAGAGGGCCCGCTCCCGGATTCCGGGGCGGGCCCTCGCCGCGTCCGCGGGTCGTCGCGGTCGGCCTCAGCCGAAGACCACGCAGGACGCCGCGGGGACGGCGACCGACCCGGTCCGGCGCGGGTGGCCGGTCAGCGGGTCCACCTCGAACCAGGTGACGTCGCCGGAGTGCTCGTTGGCCGCGTACAGCCTGCGCCCCGCGGGATCGATCGCGAGGTCGCGCGGCCACGCGCCGCCGCATCCGACCGTGCCGGTGAGCCGCGGTTCCTCCGGGCCCGCGGCCAGGGAGAAGGTGACCAGGGCGTCGTCGCCGCGGACGGCGGCCCAGAGGAAGCGTCCGTCGGGCGAGGCCACGATCGCGGAGGGGTAGGGCCGTGCGGCCCCTGGAACGCCCGCTGAGGCGACCGGAACCTCTCGGACCGGTTCCAGGTGCCCGGACTCCGCGTTCCAGCGGCAGACGGTCAGCTGCGGCTCCAGCTCGTGCAGTACGTAGGCCACCCCGCCCGCCGGATGGAAGGCGAGGTGGCGCGGCCCGGTCCCGGCGCGCAGCGCGACCTCCGCGTGGACCCGCAGGGCGCCGGTGGCCGGGTCGAGCGCGCAGACCCGTACCGAGTCGGTGCCCAGGTCCACGCTGAGCACCCACCGGCCGGTGGGGTCGGGCAGCACCTGGTGGGCGTGCGGCCCCTCCTGGCGGTCGGCGTCGAGGCCCGCGCCGCGGTGGGCGAGGACGGAGGCGGGCCCGCCCAGGCCGCCGTCCGGGCCGACGGGCATGCTGCCGACGCTGCCGGAGGTGTAGTTCGCGGTGAGCAGCCGGCGCCCGGCCAGGCAGAGGTGGGTGGGACCCGAGCCGCCGACGGACACCGGGGCCCCGAGCGGGGCCACTCCCCCGCCGGTGAGACGGAAGGCGCCCGCCGCGCCCCGGCCGGTCTCGCTGACCGCGTAGAGCACGCCGGCGGCCCGGTCGAGCGCGAGGTACGAGGGGTCGGCCAGCGAGGCGTCGGCCGCGAGCGGGGTCAGCGCCCCGGTGCGCGGATCCACGGCCGCGGTGGTGACACCGCGGCCGCCCCCCGAGGTGAACGAGCCGATGTAGGCACGGTGCGCGCCGCCTTGGTCCGTGCTGTCCGCGTCGCCCACGGGTGCCCCTTCTCCGCCGTTCCGGATCCGTACGAAGCCGACGGTAACAGAAGGTCTAGACCAAATCCTCACCTCTGGCGCGTTCTTGTGCGCCGGTGTGGTGCACGTACGCCGTCGCGCTCGGCCGGTCCTCGTAGGTCCGGTGGAAGACCGGGGTCGCGGATCCCGACATCGGCGGGACGATCCAGGACCAGTCCGCGCCCACCGGGCGCCCCTTGCGCTCCTCCCGCTCCAGGTGGGAGAGGAACCGCCGGGACTCGGTGTGGTGGTCGGCGATCGTGACGCCCGCCGCGTCGAAGGAGTGCAGTACGGCCCGGTTGAGTTCGACCAGCGCCCGGTCCTTCCAGAGCGAGCGGTCGGAGGAGGTGTCGAGACCGAGTCTGCGGGCGACGGCCGGGAGGAGGTTGTAGCGGTCGGTGTCGGCGAGGTTGCGGGCGCCGATCTCGGTGCCCATGTACCAGCCGTTGAACGGGGCGGCGGGGTAGTGGACCCCACCGATCTCCAGGCACATGTTCGAGATCGCGGGTACGGCGTGCCAGCGCAGGTCCCAGTCGCCCCAGTCGTCCCGCCCGTCCGGGTGGCGGATCGGCACCTCCAGCACCGCGTCGGCGGGGGTCTCGAACCAGCGGGGCTTGTCGTCGACGCCCTGGACCACCAGCGGGAGGAGGTCGAAGGGGGTGCCCGGGCCGCCGGACCAGCCGAGCCGGAGCAGGGATTCGGTGAGGGGGGCGTTGCGGGCGTCGCCCACCGTGATGGAGTGGTGGTCGCCGTAACCGGCGTAGCGCACCAGCTGCTCGTTCCATATCAGCGGGCCGGGACGGCCCGGGGCGTCCGGGGCGAAGACCGTGATCGTCGGCCGGACCCGGCCGCCGTTGGTGGCGTCCCGCAGGTGCGCGAAGCACTCCCCCGCGATGTCCTCGGCCTCGGTCAGCATGCGGCGGTCGCGCACCCGCAGCGAGTTCCAGTAGAGCCGGCCTATGCAGCGGTTGCTGTTGCGCCAGGCGACGCGGGCCCCGTGGACCAGCTCCTGCGGGGTGTGCCGGTAGGTGCCGGTCTCCTCGATCTCGGCCCGGACGGCGGCGATCCGGGCGTGCGGATCGCCCGCTTCCGGATTCTCCCGGTGGAAGAGCCGGATGAACTCCTCGGCTTCCTCCCCCACCTGCGCGGTGCCGGCGTGCTGCTGGAGTATTTCCATTGCGCCCCGCTACCCCCCGTCCGACCGGTACCACCCTGTACGTGCCGGATGAATGTGCACGCGAACAATCACCCGTTCTACCTGCCGCCGGTCAGCGTCGGGCTGACGCGGGGCAGGGAACACTCCTCCGAGTGGTCTTCGGGCGTTGGCCTGCGGCGAGGGGCCGAACGGTCGTACTATCCGCGGCAGTCGGGGCGGGCCGGGCGTTGCTCCGGCGTCACGCCCCGACGGTGGCGAGCGGTGCGCGGGGGTGGGTGCGCAGGGGGGCGGCGAGGGCCGTGAGGGCCTGCTCCAGGCCGTGGAGGTGGGCCAGGGCCGGTTCGGCGGCGGCCGGGCGGGGCGAAAGGTGCGCGGCGGCCGGCTCCTGGGCGTCCCGGGGCGCGGTGAGCGCCTCGACGGCCGCCTCGACCCGCCAGCAGGCGGCGGCGAGCCGGGCGTCGTGGGAGGCCTGCGGGTCGGCGGCGACGGCCACGAGGCCGCGTACCTCGCGGGCGCAGTCGTCGAGCAGGGCGAGGACCTGGCGGGCCCGGCCCTTGCGGGCGCGCAGCGGGCTCAGCGGGTGGACCAGCGGCGCCAGCGCCATCCGCACCCGGCCCAGCAGCAGCTCCAGTTCGGCGGCGTGCGGGGCGGGATCGGCGGCCGGGTCCCCGGCGAGCCGGTCGAGGGAGGCCGCGGTGGAGGCCCGTACGCAGTGCAGCGCGCGCTGGATCCAGGCGTCGTTGGCGGCGTGCGTGGTGACGGGCAGGACGAGGACCACGGCGAGCGCGGCGCCCAGCGCGCCGACGGCCGTCTCCTCGAAGCGCAGGAGCAGCAGACCGGGGTGGAGCACCCCGAGGAGCCCGTAGAGCAGTCCCGCCATGACGGTGACGAAGAACATCATCCAGGAGTACGAGGGGGCGGCCGTGTAGAAGATGCCGAAGACGCAGACGGCGACGAGGGCGGCGGTGGGCGCGGGCGCGCCGTGCAGCGGTACGGCGATCAGCAGTCCGGCCGCGATCCCCACGACGGTGCCCAGGACCCGGCGGAAGCCGCGGACCAGGGTCTCGCCTCGCGAGGCGGTGTTGACGAAGATCCACCAGGCGGTGCCGACGGCCCAGTACCAGCGGTCCTCGGACAGCGCCTGGCCGATGGCGAGGGCGAAGCCGCAGGCGGCGGTGGCCTGGAAGGCCTGCCGGGTGGTGGGGCGGGCGAGGCCGGTTCCGGGCAGCCCGGGCGGGGCGGCGGCGGGCGGGGTGCGGCGCTCGATGGGCCACAGGACGAAGCGCGCGGCACCGGCCGACAGGAGCGCCAGTCCGACGGCGGCGAACAGCTCGGGGAGCTGGGCGGGCACGGCGTGCAGGAACTGGGTGACGAAGAACATCATGAAGCCGAAGATGCCGAGGGCGTGGCCGCGCGGTCCCCAGCGGCGGGCGTAGACCCCGGCGAAGACCACGGCGAGGAAGGCCGCGTCACGGGCCTGCGCCATCCCGTGCAGGGTGGTGGCCAGCGCCAGGACGGGGAAACCGGCGACGGGCAGCAGGGCGGTGGTGATCCGCTGGGCGCGGACGTCCGCGTCGAGGACGGTGAAGAGCGCCAGCAGGGCGGCGAGCCCGCCGGTGATGGAGGCGGTCAGGGAGAGCCCCGCCAGCTCGGCCACGGTGACGGCGAGCCCCACGCCGACGACCGCGCGCAGTGAGTTCCTGAGTCTCGTGCGGCCCGGGTCCGGAGCCACGAACATTCTCTTCACGGCGGTGTGCCGCCCCCCTTGCGATGGCGCACGCCGGGCCGCCTGCCGCCCGGGGGTGGTGGGCGGTGTGGAGGCACGGCGAAGGCGCCACGGTCCGGACCGGCCTCGTTGCCGTCCGGCGCTGCGTGGCGCCGTAAGTACATGGATAGGACACAGATAACCATCCGGAGGCCCACTGGCTCAACCGGACCGCGTGGGACTGGGCCATTGGCACAGGTCCGGGGACCGGAATTCGACCAGGAATCCGCCAGCGGTCCAGGTCCGGCCGGCCGGGGCGGCGGAGCCCGTGAGTGGACGCGCGGGGGGCGGGTACGTTCAGCACACGGGGTGCGGCTCTGGCCATAGGGGCTGCGACGGGGGCCGCATCCCGACGAGCCGGGCCGGCTGATCAGGGGGCGTTGGGGGCGACGACGGTGAAGAGCGCGCCGTCGGGGTCGCGCAGGGTGAGGAGCCGGCTGGCGGGGGTGGTGCGCACCGGGGAGGCGATCGTCCCGCCGAGGGCGGTGGCCCGCTCGGCGGCCGCTTCGAGGTCGGGGACGTGGAAGTGGGTGTGCCAGCGGGGCCGGACGTTCGGGTCCGGGTCCTCCTCGATGGCGCCGCCGCTGATCTGGGCGACGGTGTCGCGGCCGTGGCGCAGGACCACGCGGTCGTGCTCGTAGGAGACGCTGCAGCAGCCGGCGCTCCCGTCGGCCCAGCCGAGGACCTGCCCGTAGAAGATGGCCGCCGCGAAGGCGTCGCGGGTCCGCAGTTCGAGCCAGGTGGGGGCGCTGCCGCGGACCGCGCTCCAGTCGGGGATGACGCCGCCCTGCCAGAAGCCGAACACGGCCCCGTCGGGGTCGGCCGCCAGGGCGGCGCGGCCCGTCCCGAAGGGGAGCGGGCCGACGGCCACGGTGGCGCCGCGTTCGCGCACGCGGGCGGCGGTGACGTCGGCGTCGTCGACGGCGAAGTACGGGGTCCAGGCCACGGGCAGACCGGGTGACATGGCCGGCGCCCCGATGCCCGCGACGGGCGCCCCCTCCAGGAACGCCACCGACAGGCCGTCTCCGGTGCCGCGGAACTCCCAGCCCATCACGGCGCTGTAGAACGCCTGCGCGGAAGGGAGGTCCCGGGTCATCAGACTGACCCAGCAGGGTGCGCCCGCGAGCGCGTGGCTGGATGTCGACACGGCTTCCACGTCCTCCTCTGCCGCGCGCCGGACGGAACCGGCCCACCGTAGCCCCGGCGGGCCGTGGGGCCGGTGAGGCTCGGCAGCACCCGCCCGATCGGACGCAGCGGAGCGGGGGGCGCGGGCTCGGTGCCGACCGGTTTCGAGGCGGGCATACCTTTCATACGTGCGGACATGTGCGCGGTCGGCCTTGGGTTGAAGGGATCATCCGGTGGCGTTTCCTCACATTCCTCAGAACGGCGGACATGAAGCCGCCACCCCGTGCGCGGCCGTGTGGGCGGTGGGGGTGGTGATGGTGGTGACGCCTTGTTCGGTACGGGAGGCGCACCGGGTGCTGGCGGCGGCGGCCGGGGCGGCGCACGTCACCGTCGAGGAACTGGCCGCGGCGATGGCGGCCTCCTGGCGGGGCGCGGCGGTGCCGGCGGGCGTGCAGCGGGCCCTGCGGCGGGCGGTGGTGGCGGCCCGGACGGCGGGGCCGTGCGCCGCCGCGGCGCGGCCGCTGGTGCCGAGCCGGGCCCGGACCGAAGAGGCCCTCGCGCGCTTCCGGTCCTCCCGGGTGCGGCTGTGGGCCGCCCCGGCGGACGCGGAGGCCCGCCAGGCGATGGACGACGCCACGTACACCCTGTGCGTCCTGATGGGCCGCCCCACGCCGCACGAGGCGCTCCGCGCCGCCGAACTCCGCCTGGCCCCGGAACCGGCACCGGCCCCCGCCGCGGAGAGCCTCCCGGAGCCCGGCCTCGCGGTCTGACCCCTCAGGGGAGGTCGGCGAGCAGGGCCTGTTCCCGGGGCGGGGTCAGGCCCGCGCGGCGGGGGCGGTGGAGGCCCTGCGCGCGTTCCCAGGCGAGGAGGTCGGCCAGCAGCTCGGCCCTGGGGCGGTGCCGCAGTCCGGCCGCGGCCGCCGCCGCGCCGCCGCGCGAGCAGAAACCGGCCCAGTCGGGGTCCGGCATCCACATCGCCAGCGACTCGGGCCCCATGAACCGGCCCACCCCCCGCGCGAGCAGCCAGGCCGGATCCGCCTCGACCACCGGGCCGGTGTGCCCGCCGGCCTCGCGCGAGAGCGCGACCCACTCCCCGAAGGGCACGACCGGCCCGACGGCGTCGTACGTGCCCGTCGTCCCGGCGCGCGCGCAGTCGAGCAGCCAGGCCGCGAGGTCCCGTACGTCGACCGTCTGGGTCGCGATGTCCGGGGAGGCGGGCACCAGCAGGGGTGCCAGCGGATCGCGTGCCGACCGGGCCACCCAGTACCCGGTCCGGCCGCTGTGGTCGCCGGGTCCGCCGATCAGGCCGGCGCGGGCGATCAGGAGGCGGTCGCCGACGGCTGCCGTCGAGGCCTCCTCGCAGGCGGCCTTGGCCTCCCCGTACTCCTCGCGGCCGGCCTCGTCGCCCTTCGCCGCGGGCAGCAGCGGCGTCGTCTCGTCCGCGTCCGGCAGCGCGTGCGAGGCGTACGCGCTGACCGACGACACGTAGGTCCAGTGGCGGGCGCGCCCGCCCAGGGCGGCCAGCGCCCCGCGGACGAAGCCCGGCTGCCACGACACCTCGATCACGGCGTCCCAGTCCCGGCCCGTCAGCGCCTCGTACGCCGACGGTTCACGCCGGTCGGCGGCCACCAGCGTCGCCCCCTCGGCCACCGCGCCGCTCTCGCCGCGCGCCAGACAGGTCACCCGATGCCCGCGTGCCAGTGCCTCCTGTGAGACCGCGCGTCCCACCCATGCCGTTCCACCCAGTACCAAGATCTCCATCCGCCCACTCCAGCACGGATGCCGGCCCCCGCGTCCCGCGCTTCGCCCAGAGCGGAGACCGGGACGCCCGCGTCACGCGTCAAACCTGTGGCGTCCCTGATTCGCCCGGTCGGCCGAGGCCCGGTGGCCGTCTGGCCGATAGCGGGCTCTCATGGGACAGCGGGCGGTTCCCCGCCCGACCACGCAAGCGCGGAAAGGCGTCCTCATGTACGAAATGCGCGCTGAATCCCCGGACGGCCGGGGTGAACTCCTGTGGCACGTCCTCGCCAAGGAGCCGTCTTCCGGAACCCTTTGCGGCCGCCACGCGCCGCCCCCGGTCACCACCCCTGCCGAGACCGGCGAGACGACCGCCGAACGCTACTGCACCCACTGCATGGGGGCCTTCCGCTCCGCGGTGCAGGCCCATGCCGAGCAGGCCCTGAGGCCCGAGGCCGCGTAGCCGGCCGAGCCCGGGCGGACACCCCGCCGGCCGGCGGCCCACCCCGCGCCCGGGGAGGGCGAAGACCGCTGACACCACGGCGAAGCCCGGACACCGGAGGTCCCCGGTGCCCGGGCTTCGCCGCCACTCGGACGCCGGGCGTCAGGCGTCGTCCGGGACGGCGATGTCCAGGACGCAGATGTCGTCGCGGTGCCCCCGCCGCAGCGCGGCCAGGGTGCGGGCGAGGGTTTCGCCCCGGCCCTCGCGCAGGAGCCGCAGGGCGGTGTCGGCGAGGCGGCGCAGTCCGTCCTCGATGTCCTCCCCCGGCTCCTCCACGAGGCCGTCGGTGTAGAGGAGCAGGTGGTCCCCGGGCAGCAGGTCGATCGTGGCCTGTCCGTACGCGGCCTCGAAGGCGGCGCCGAGCAGGGCGCCCTTCGGCTGCGGCAGGAACTCCGCCCGGTCGCCGCGGATCAGCAGGGGCGGCAGGTGGCCGGCCCGGACCCAGGTCAGACGCCGGTCCCGGGGGCGGTAACGGCCCATCACCATGGTGGCGGTGGCTCCGGCCGGGTCGGCGGCGGTGTGCAGCAGCAGCGTGTTGAGCCGTCCCAGGACGTCGGGCAGGGCCGAGCCGGTGATGGTCATGCCCTTGGTGGTGAACCGCAGCTGGGCCATGGTGCCGACGGCGGCCAGGCCGTGGCCGGCCACGTCCCCGACGACGAAGAGGGCGCTCTCGTCGGGGAGTCCGATGGCGCTGTACCAGTCGCCGCCGACGTTGACCCCGCTGTCGGCGGGTACGTAGGCGACGTCGACGCACAGGCCCGCGAGTTCCAGCGACTGCTGCGGGATCGGCAGCAGGGTGTCCTGGAGCCGGGCGGCGAGCGCGCGTTCGGCCTTGAGCATGCCGCGCTGGACCAGGACGTCGCGTTCGCTCTCGAGCAGGGCGAGTTCGGCGTTCTGCTGTGCGGTGACGTCCTGGAGGAGCCCGTGCACCTCCACGGGGGTGCCGTCGGCGTCGGTCTGGGCCTCGGCGACGATCCGTACGTGGCGGACGCCGTCGGAGGTGGTGATGCGGAAGACCTCGTCGACCGGCCCGCCCTCGCCCAGCAGCCGCCGTACGGCCGCGTTCATCCGGGGCAGGTCGGCGGGGACCAGGTGGCGGGGCAGTTCGTCCAGGCGTACGGGGCCGAGGGCGGGGTCGCGGCCGAAGACGGCGTAGAGGTGCTCGGACCAGACGGTGGTGTCGGACACCAGGTTCCAGCCGGCCCAGCCGAGGTTGCCGAGGCGCTGCATGTCGGCCAGGCGCCGGACTTCGCGCTCGCTGGTGTCGTGGCGTACCCAGGAGGCGACGAGGCGCTCCCCGAGCCGGGTCGCCCGTACCGAGTACACGGACCGGTGCGGGACTCCGGCGACCACTTCCTCGTAGGTGAAGGGCTCGCCCTCGTACGTCCTGCCGGTCCTCAGCACGTCCTGGTACCCGTCCCACACGGCGGTGCCCGCGAGCGTCGGGTAGGTCTCCAGGATCCGCCGGCCCACGAGTTCCGTGCCGCGGCGCCCGGTCACGTCGACGGAGTCGGGGGCCGCCGCGTCGATCCGGTAGTCCTCGACCTCTCCCGCCGCCGAGCGCAGCGGGGTGAGCAGGATGGCGGGCCCGGACAGGGCGTCGAGGATGTGCTGGACGGCGTCCGCGTACCCCCGGCCGTCGGCGTCCGCGGCGGCGACGGGGGCGTCGGTGAGGCCGAACGCGCGGAGCGGGCCGCCGCAGAGCCGTACGACGCGCAACAGCAGGTCCCGGGTGGGCGGGTCGAAGGGTCCCGGCCCGGTCCGCAGGAAGCCGAAGACGGCTCGCGGGGGACCTTCGCCCGGAACGGGCAGCCAGGCGCGGGAGGGCCACCGCTCCGGAGGATCGCCGATCAGCAGGTAGCGCTCGGCGTCCCGTACCGGGTCCTCCAGCCAGAGGGCCTTCCTCGCGGCGATGGCCTCCAGGGCGGCGACGCCGCTGAGCGGCGGGACGTGGCGCCACTGGTCGGCGACGACCGCGCCCACGCCGGCGTGGCCGGCCAGCTCCAGGCTGCCGCCGGAGGCGGTGGCGTAGATCATCACGCCGTCCACGCCCGTGGCCGCGCCCGCCTCCGCCCGCAGCAGCTCCGCCACGTCGTCGGCGGTGCGCGCGGCGGCCAGGCGCTCCGCGAGCCGGGTCAGGAGCCGGCGGGGCGCGGTGCCGTGATCGGGGTTCCGGCCGCCGGTGGATGCCTCCGGCGTACGGGAGGCCGACGCGGTCGGCGACGGTGAGGGCGGTACGGGTGCCGGTGGCGGGGAAGCCGGTGGCGGCCGGTGCGCGTCGGCCCGGCCCAGCGCGATCCAGCACTCCTCCAGGAGGCTGCGGCCCCGCCGGGCGGCCTGCCGGACGAGCCGGTCGTGGGCGGTGTCGGCGGAGACCCCCGACTGGGCCATGAGCACGCCCTTGGCCCGTTCCACGACGGCCGCGGTCGCGGTGACGCCCCGCAGGTCCTCGATCTCCGACCGCAGCCGGGCGACGACCCTGGCCAGCGCGAGCACCTCGGGCGCCGCGCCCCCGTCCGCGGACTGGACATCGCTCTGCATCCTTCGAGCATGGCACGGGCGGGCATGCGCGGCGCCGGTACGGGCAGACGCAGGGCGGCGGGACGGCCCGCGCGCCACCGCCACCGCAGGCCAGGACCCCGAACAGCGAGGTGAACCGCATGCAGCGCAGGACCGCACCGGCCACGGGACAGGAGCGGGGGGCCAAACCGGAACCCAAGGGTCCGGCCCCCGTTCCCTCGACACCGCATCCGGTACCCCGTGATCCCGGGACCGCGACACCCCGGCCGAAGCCGCACGACCCCCGCCGCGCCCCCGAGCCGCCGCCCCCGACGGAGCCCGCGGCGGTGCCGGAGCCGCCCGACTGACGGCTCCGGGCGGTGCCGCGCCCCGTACGAGGTGTACGGGGCGCCGCGCTGGGCAGTCGCCGGTCATGAGCCTCCAGCACCCGGCGGAGAAGCACGGGGACGGTCGGATCGGCCGTTTCGAGAAGCTCGCCGAACTCGCCTCGAACTTCACGAGCTCGCCGCTCTTCTCCGTCCTGTGCGTGGCCCTGGTCGCCGCCTTCGTGGCGGTCCATCTGGCCGGGCTGTCCGCGGACTGGCAGCACCTCGTGGGCGACGCGATGGGCGCCGTCGCCCTCCTGCTGCTGGCCCTGCTGAAGAACGCCGAGCGGCGCGCCGAGCACGCGATCCAGCGCAAGCTCGACGCCATCGCCGCCGCCCTGCTGGAGTGGCAGCGCGGCGAACCGGGCCGGGCGGCCGAGGCCCTGGAAGAGACGATCCGGCTGGAGGACCAGACGTAGACCTCCCGACGAGGACGACGCGGCGGGCGGGCGTCCGGTCGCCGCGTACCGGCCGTCCGGTGACGATGGAGAGGTGCACGGCGAACCGGCGGACGTACTGGTCGCGGGAGCCGGCCCGGTGGGGCTGACCGCGGCGGTGGAACTGCGCCGGCGCGGGGTCGCCTGCCGGATCGTGGACCGGCTGCCGGAGCGGCTGCCGTACGCGAAGGCGGTGGGCATCCAGCCGCGCACCCTGGAGCTGTGGGACCGGATGGGCCTGGTGCGGACCGCGCTGGACGCGGCGGTGCCGTTGTACGGGCAGCTGGTCTACTCCGACGGCGTGGAGCGGGCCCGGCTGGACATGGCGGTGCCGCCCGGAATCCCGTACGGGTTCGCGGCGCTGCCGCAGTACGAGACCGAGCGGATCCTCGAGGAGTTCCTGGCCCGGTTCGGGACCCGGATCGAGCGGGGCACCGAGCTGGTCTCGTTCGCGCAGGACGACGACGGGGTGACCTGCCGGCTCGTCGGCGCGGGCGGCGAGGAGGAGGTGCGCACCCGTTTCCTGGTGGGCTGCGACGGGGCGCACAGCCTGGTCCGCAAGGGGCTCGGACTCTCCTTCGAGGGCGGGGCGTTCCCCGAGGAGTACATGCTGGCGGACGCGGCGGTGGACTGGGACCTGCCGTACGGGTACACGGTCCGGGCCATGCACCACGACGGCGACGGCAAGGTCGACGACCTGCTGGTGTGCATCCCGCTGCCCGGCGAGGGCCGGTACCGGCTGTCCATGCTGGTGCCGCCGGAGCTGTCGTCCCCGTCGGCCGCGGCGGACGGGGTGGCGCACGGGCTGGAGGGCGGTCGGCGCCCGGAACTGCGCCACGTCCAGGCCGTCCTGGACCGGCTGTCGCCGCGGCCGGTGACGGCCTCGGACCTGCGCTGGTCCTCGATCTTCCGGATCAGCCACCGCATCGTCGACCGGTACGGGGACGGGCGGGTCTTCGTCGCCGGGGACGCGGCGCACATCCATCCGCCGACCGGCGCGCAGGGCATGAACACCGGGATCCAGGACGCCTGGAACCTGGCCTGGAAGCTGGCGGCGGCCGTCGGCGGGAGTGCGCGTCCGCGGCTGCTGGCGAGTTACGACGCCGAGCGCCGGCCGGTCGGCGAGGAGGTCGTCGGGCGGACCGTGCGGCACGCCGCCGAGGGGGTGCAGGCCGACCCCGAGGACGGGAACACCCTGCTGCTGCGCGAGGCCCAACTGCTCCTCGGCTACCCGGACAGCCCGATCGTACGGGCGCCCGGTCCGGACGGCGGCGGCCCCGGCCCGCGCCCGGGCGACCGCGCCCCGGACTGCGACGGGCTCGTCGGCCGGATCGCGTCCCACCCGCTGCGCCTGCACGAGCTGTTGCGCGGCAGCGAGCACGTACTGCTGGTCTGCGCCCCGCGCGCGGACACCCCTGGCGTCCCCGGACTCGCCGCACTGACGGGCGGGTTGCCCGCGGGACGGCTCACGGCGTACGCGGTCCTCACCGAGGGCGGGACCGCGCCCGCCTGGGCCCCACTGCCGGTCTTCCTCGACGCACGGGGCGACTTCGCCCGCGTCTACGGGGTGCGGGAGCCCACCGCCTTCGTGATCCGCCCGGACGGCTACCTCGGCGCCCGGCTGACCCCGCCGACGGCCGCCGGCCTGGCCGCGTACCTGTCGGGCCTGTTCGCGGACCGGTGACCGTGCTGCACAATCGTGGCTTCGACACGATCTTGGGGGGCTCACGCGCATGTACGGGGCGGGGAACAGACGAGCGGTGCGGGGCCTGACGGCCTTCGCGGCCGGGGCGGCACTGGCGGCGGCGACCGCCGGGTGCGGTCCGGCGGACGGCGGGACGGCCGCCGGGGGCACGGCGTCGCCGAGCGCGGGCGCGAGCGGCGACGGCAAGCCGGGACCGGGGGCGGACCGGCTGAAGGAACTGCTGCTGGAGCCCGGCGCCCAGGCCGGGCCGTACGAGGTGGAGGAGCCGCTGCTCGACGAGCCGTTCAGCGAGCTGTACGACGCCTCCCCGGCGGTCTGCGGGCCGCTGACCAGCCTCGCCAAGGCCGGGCACACGGCGCAGGCGTACGGCTCGGTCGGCGTGCCGGACAAGCCGCTGGAGGTCAGTATGGACATCCTGCTGCGCTCCTACAAGGACGGTGCGGCGGCCGGAGCGGTCATGAAGTCGCTGGCGGAGGCCGGGGCGCGGTGCGCCGGCGGCTACAAGGAGGAGCGCGCGGTGACCGACGCCCCGGTCCTTCGGGTGGAGAAGGTCCCGGCGCCCGCGATCGGCGACGAGGCGCTCGCGTACCGCATCGTCGTGCAGGACGTGAAGGACAAGGACATCTCGCTCTACGAGTACCTCACGCTGGTCCGCACCGGCCCCGTGACCCTCTCCTTCCGCTCCGACATCGTCGCCACCGACGACTTCGGCGGCGTGCCGCAGGAGATCGTGACGGCGCAGTGGCAGAGGCTCGCCCGGGGAACGGGCTCGGGCTCCTAGGAACGGGCCGGAGCCCGGTGGGCGACGGCGGCCATCGCGGCGGCTCCGAGGACGGCCAGTACGGCGGCCGCCCGCAGGAGCGCCTCGATGGCCGGGCCGTCCGAGGCGGCCCCCGCGACGGAGCCGCTGATGACCTCCAGGACGGTGGAGGCGACGGCCACCGCGACCGCCCCCAGCAGCACGAGGGAGGTCAGGACGAGGCCGGAGGCGGCGGCGAGCCGCCCGGGCGGGACGTAGGACTGGGTGGCGACGTTGGTCAGCGCCCAGGCCAGCCCGCAGCCGACCCCGACCACGGCGAAGACGGCGGTGTAGACGACGAGGTCGCTCACCAGGGTCAGCGCGAACAGGCTGACGCCGCTGAGCAGCATCCCGGCGGCCATGAGCGTCTCGGGCCGCACGCGCAGGGCCAGGTGGCCGGACCGGTAGCTGGCGGCTCCGGCGCCGACCGACAGGGACAGGAAGACCAGCCCGGACTCCAGCGGCGACAGGCCGCGCGCCTGCTGGAGGTAGAGCGCCGAGAAGACGGCGACCAGGCAGTAGACGATGTTCGAGACGGAGCCGGCCAGGGTGACGGCGACGAAGGGGCCGTTGCGCAGCAGCTCCAGGTCCAGCAGGGGCTGCGCGGTGCGCCGTTCGACGGCGACGAACACGGCCAGCAGGACCGCGCCGCCGACCAGGCAGCACAGGGTCGCCGGGGAGCCCCAGCCCCAGTGCCCGCCCTGGTCGACGCCGGTCATCAGGGCGGACAGGCCCCCGGCGAGGGTCACCACGCCCGGCAGGTCCAGGCCGCGTCCGGCGTCCTCGTCGCGGGTCTCGGGTACGTGGCGCAGCAGGAGCACGGCCGCGAGGAGGCTGAACGGCACGTTCAGCAGGAACACGGCGCGCCAGCTGACGTGTTCGGCGAAGGCTCCGCCGATGAAGGGGCCCAAGGCGGTGCCGACGGCGCTGAAGGCGAGGACGGTGCCGACGGCGCGGCCCTGCCGTTCGTCCCGGAAGTAGGCGGTGACGACCGCGACCGACACGGGGAGGATCAGCGCCGCGGTGCACCCCTGGACGACCCGTCCGGCGGTGAGCCAGGCGGTGTTCCGCGCGGCGGCGCACACCACGGAGACGAGGGCGAAGCCGGTGAGCCCGCAGACGAGGACGCGCCGCCTGCCGAACAGGTCGGCGGCCCGGCCGCCGGTGACCATGAGCGCCCCGAGGCTGAGCATGTAGCCGCTGACCAGCCATTGGAGGTCGGTGGAGGGGGTGTGGAAGTCGCGGGCGATGACGGGGAGCATCAGGTTGAGGGCGAACCAGTCCATCTGGACCAGCAGCATCGAGATCGCGGCGGCCACGATGACCGCCCGGTCGCGGCCGTGGAAGAGCCCGCGCCCCGTCCGGGCCCCTGCCGCCGGTCTCGTCATGCCTTCCGCCCGCCTCGCGTTCCCCGGTCTACGGATCGTCCGCGGTCGGGACGCAGAGCACCGGCACGGGCGAGAGGTGCAGGAGCTTGTGCGGGGTGGAGCCGAGGAGGGCGCCGCGGATCGGGCTGTCGCCCCAGCTGCCGACGATGATGACGCGGGCGTCGTGGCGTTCGGCGGCGTTCAGCAGCGCCTGGGCGGGTTTGTCGTCGACCACCTCGACGGTGGAGGGGACGCCCGCTTCGTCGGCGGCCTCCACGGCCCGCGCGAGGGCGCTGCGGCCGGCCTGGAGGACGGCTTCGCGGTGGGCGCGGTACTCCTCGCCGGCGCCTCCGGGCGCGGCGGCCCCGTAGACGAGGACGAGGGGCTCCCCGAAGGCGGTGGCCACCTCCAGCGCCACCCGCAGGGCGCGTTCGGCACCGGGCGATTCGTCGTAACCCAGGACCACGGACATCCGGCCTCCTCAGGACTTCCCGCCGTGTACGAGGGCCGGGTCGACCACGCCCCGCCGCTCCTGCCAGAAGCTGCCGTCGTGGATCCGCCAGTAACACATGATCAGGACGCCGACCACGGCGATGCCGATGCCGATGACCAGAGGCGGGCCGAGGCCGAACCAGGAGATCCCGCCGGCGGAGTTCTCCGGGTTCGACATGTCGCCGATGGACTCCACCAGCAGCCAGGCCAGCAGGCCCGCGCCGATCAGCGGGCCGAGGCCGATGAGGAGGAAGTTGTGCGCGCTCTCCAGCAGGTGGCGGCGGTAGTAGATCGCGCAGGCCACACCGGTGAGGGCGTAGTAGAAGGCGATGAGCAGGGAGAGCGCCGTGAGGGAGTCGAGCAGGGCGTTCTCGCTGATCTGGTTGACGGCGAGGTACCAGCCGATGGCGATGGCGGCCACCCACCAGGTGCTCACGTCGGGGGTGCGGAAGCGGGGGTGGATGTGCGCGAGGTGCGGCGGGAGCGCGTGGCGGCGGGCCATCGACAGGGCGGTGCGGGAGGCGGGGATGATCGTCGTCTGGGTGGAGGCGAGGGCGGAGGTGGAGACCGCGAGGAGCACCACCCAGTCCCAGCCGCCCATCACCTCGTGGGCGAGCGTCGCGAAGACGGCCTCCTCCTCGCCCGCGTTCTCCGCGAGGAACGTCGTCCCGGCGTAGGCGACGACCGCGTAGCCGACGGACAGGTAGGTCACCAGCAGCACGATGGTCGACCAGATGCCGGCCTTGCCGGGCGCGGTGGCGGAGTCCTCGACCTCCTCGGTGAGGTTCACGGCGGATTCCCAGCCCCAGTAGATGAACACGCCGAGCAGCAGTCCGCCGGTGAGGGCGGCGCCGCCCGCGCCGAAGGGGTTGAGCCAGGCGAGGGAGGGCGGGGTGCCGTCGAGGGTGCTGGTGCCGTCGTAGACGCGGTAGATGGCGACCACCGCGAAGACGAGCAGGAAGAAGACCTGGGCGAGGATGAGGACGTCCTGGAGCCGGGCGGACATCTCGGTGCCGATGACGCAGATGGCCGTCATCACGAGGATCACGACGACGGCCAGCCCCTGCCGGACCAGCGCGTTCGAGGCCAGGCCGTCGAGGCCCACGGCGAGCAGGCCGAAGTGGACGGCCACGTCCGCGAGGGAGCCGATGACGAGCACGCCGGTCATGGCGATGGCCCAGCCGCCGAGCCAGCCCGCCCAGGGGCCCATGGCGCGGGTCACCCAGGAGAAGGTGGTGCCGCAGTCCTGGTCGACCTTGTTGAGGTAGTAGAAGGCGGCGGCGATCAGCAGCATCGGCACGAAGGACGCCAGCATCACGCCCGGCGCGTAGATCCCGACCAGGGCCACGATCGGGCCGATCACGGCGGCCAGGGAGTAGGCGGGCGAGGTGGAGTTCAGGCCGATCACCAGGGCGTCGAGGAAGCCGATGGCGTTGGCCTTGAGGGTCGCGTCGGGGGCGGCCTCCGGGATCGTGCTGCCCGGTGCGTCGCGGTCGCCGTCGTCCATGTACGCATCGTCACGCACCCGGCCCGCCCGCGCGAGGCGGGCGGGGCGGGGCGGCAGGGACGTGTTTCGGCGGCGGCCCTCAGGGGCGCGTGTTCCAGCCGGCCACGACCGGAAGTCCGTGCTCCGTGGACAGGACGCTGACCGTGCCGGTGCGCAGCAGGAAGAGCCGGCCGTCCGCCGGGGCCAGGCCGAGGTAGCGGGCGGTCAGGACGCGCAGGAAGTGCCCGTGGGCGACGAGCACCACGTTGCCCCGGTCGGCGCGCAGCACCGCGGCGGCCCGGGCCAGCACCCGGTCCGCGCGGACGCCCACCTGGGCCGCGTTCTCGCCGGGGTGGTGGGCATCGCCCTGCGGGACCCCGTCGGTCCACAGCGACCACTGGGGCCGGGTCCGCCGGATCTCCACGGTCGTGATGCCCTCGTAGCCGCCGTAGTCCCATTCGTGCAGGTCGGGGTCGGGGACCCCGTCGGAGAGCCCGGCGAGCTGGGCGGTGGCCACGGCCCGGCTCAGCGGGCTGGTCAGCACCAGGGCGGGTCGCTCGTGCTGGAAGAAGGGGGCCAGCGAGATGGCCTCCTCGACCCCCCGCGCGGTCAGCGGCACGTCGGTCAGCCCCGTGTGCCGGCCGTTGGCGCTCCAGGCCGTCTCCCCGTGCCTCACCAGAAGCAGATCACTCATGCTCCGGACCCTAGGGCATGTCCGCGAACTCTCCGCCCGCTTCCGCATGTCGTTGTCGGCGCGGGCGGGGGGCGTGTCAGGGTCGGGCGTCATGGACGTGAACCGCCGCCGCCCCCTCCCGCGTGCCGTTCGGTCCGCCCCGGACGGGGGCTGACCGGTGGGGGCGGGCGCGCCGCGGCCCACCCTGACCGGGCTCATGCTCGCCCTGACCGCGATGACCGGCCTGATCGAGGCGGTGAGCCTGCTCGCGCTGGGGCCGGTGTTCACCGCGATGCAGACGGGCAACGTCCTCTTCCTGGCCTTCGGGGCCGCGCACCAGGGGCACCTGCCCACGCTGCCGTCCGCCGTCTCGCTGGCGGCCTTCGGGGTGGGCGCGGTGTGCGGGGCGCGGATGGAGTCGGCCGCGGAGGGGCGGGGCTGGCGCTGGATGGGGATGGGCCTGTACTGCGAGGCGGCGCTGATCCTGGCCGCGGCGGGCGCCGGGTGGACGGTGGCTCCCCAGTACGGCGGTCCGGGGGCCCCGCACCTGGTGGCGGCCGGGCTGCTGGCGGTGGCGATGGGCATCCGCAACGTGACGGGCATGCGCGTGAACCTGCCCGGCGTGCCGACCACCCTGGTCACCCGGTCCATGACCGGGCTGATGGGCGGCTCGGTCCTCGGCCGGGACACCGCCTTCGGGTACGGGACCACGACCTGGGTGCGGCGGGCCCTGGCGGTGCTGGCGATGTTCACGGGCGGGCTGGCGGGGGCGGCCCTGGTGCGGGCCGGGTGGACGGTGGGCGAGCTGCTGCTGCCCGCCGCGGTGGTCGCGACGGCGGTGGCCCTGCTGCACCGGGCCATGCCGCACCTGCACACGACGTAGGGGCGGGTCCGGGCGGCGGCGCGGGGTCCGCCCGGCTCACGGTGCGGCGGCGCCGGGCCGTCCCCGGCGGAAGCGGCCGAGGCCGTCGGCGAGGTCCACGACGGGCTCGGGGTAGTCGAAGCGGGCGCGTTCCTGGGCGGGCAGCCGCCAGGGCTCGTGCACGCGGGGCGCGGCCAGTGCGGCCAGTTCGGGGACCCAGCGGTGGACGTACCGGCCGTCGGGGTCGTGGCGCAGGCCCTGGCGGACGGGGTTGAGGACCCGGTTGGGGCGGGTGTCGGTGCCCGTCCCGGCGACCCACTGCCAGTTGAGCTGGTTGTTGGCCACGTCCCCGTCGACGAGGAGGTCGAGGAAGTGCCGGGCGCCGGTGCGCCAGTCCACGTACAGGGTCTTGGCGAGGAAGCTCGCGGCCAGCAGGCGGCCGCGGTTGTGGATCCAGCCCTCGTGGCGCAGCTGGCGCATGGCCGCGTCGACGACCGGGTAGCCGGTACGGCCGTCCTTCCAGGCCCGTACCTCCTCCTCGGCGGCGGGGCCGGTGCGCCAGCGGTCCCGGCGGCTGCGGTAGTCGGCGGTCGCGGTCTCGGGGCGGGCGGCGAGGACCTGGTGGTGGAAGTCGCGCCAGCACAGCTGTCGCACGAACGCCTCGGCGCCGGGGCCGCCGGCGGCGCGGGCGCGGTGGACGGCTTCGGCGGGCGAGAGGGTGCCGAAGTGGAGGTGGGGGGAGAGGCGGGAGGTGGCGTCGCCGGCCAGGTCGTCGTGGGCCTCCTCGTAGTGGGTGATCCCGGCGCGCAGCCAGCGCGTGAGGAGCCGCCGGGCCTCGCTCTCGCCGCCGCGCGCCAGGCCCGGGGAGATTCCGGTGACGGCGGAGCGGCGGGGCGGTTCCTCGGAGCCGAGGAAGTCGGGGACCCGTACGGAGCGGGGGGCGGGGGCGACGGGCCGCGGGGGGAGCTCCGCCCAGCGGCGCAGGTAGGGGGTGAAGACGGCGAAGTGGCCGGAGCCCGAGCCGGCGGGGAGGACCGCGCCGGGGGCCACGACGGTGACCACCGAGTCGTGCACGTGGAGCCTGCGGCCCTGGGACTCCAGGGCCTCGCGCAGGCGTTCCTCACGGGCGTGGGCGTAGCCGCTGACCCCGGCGGCGATGTGGACCTCGTCGGCGTCGGCCTCCTGCGCGAGGGCACAGACCTCGGCGACGACGTCCCCGGAGCGCAGGACGAGGCGGCCGCCGCGTTCGCGCAGGGCGGCGTCGAGATCGGCGAGGCAGTCGGCGAGGAAGGCCAGCCGGTTGGGCGCGGCGAAGGCGGAGTCCTGGATGGCGCGGTCGCGGACGAAAAGCGGCACCACCCGGTCGCTGGAGGCGAGGGCGGCGCGCAGCGGCGGATGGTCGTGCAGGCGCAGGTCTGAGGTGTACAGGACCACGGCGGTGTTCATCGCTGTCGGCTCCGTCAGGGCTGTGGGTGTCGGCTGTCACGGGGTGCTCCGGCACGGGGGACCGCACCGGATGCGGCCCGTTCCGCGGCGCCGGCGATGTTGCGGGCCATACCGCCGAAGACGACGGCGTGGAAGGGCGCCACGCTCCACCAGTACAGGTGCCCGAGCAGCCCGTGCGGGTGGAACAGCGCCCGCTGCCGGTACCGCGCCCGCCCGCCGCCCGCGCCCCCCGCCGCCGCGTCGGCGGGGCCGGGTTCCGGGTCCACGTACAGCTCCAGCCAGGCCAGTCCCGGGAGCCGCATCTCGGCGCGCAGGCGCAGCAGGCGGCCAGGTTCGATCTCTTCCACCCGCCAGAAGTCGAGGGAGTCGCCCACCCGCAGCCGGGCGGCGTCGCGGCGCCCGCGCCGGAGGCCGACGCCGCCGACGAGCCGGTCCAGCCGGCCCCGTACGGCCCAGGCGAGCGGGAAGGAGTACCAGCCGTTCTCCCCTCCGATGCCCTCCACCACCCGCCACAGCGCCGCCGGCGGGGCGTCGACGGCCAGTTCCCGTTCGTCGGTGTAGAGGCTGCCGCCCGCCCAGTCGGGGTCCGTGGGCAGCGGGTCGCTGGGCGCGCCGGGCAGGGAGGCGGAGGACCACCGGGTGGTCACCCCGGCCTCCCGTACCCGCCGGAGGGCCAGCGCGAGGGCCTGGTCGAAGCCGATCGGGGAGCCCGGCGGGTCGGGGACGTACGCGGCGATGTCGTGCTCGTCGCAGACGACCTCGTGGCGCAGGGATTCGGCGAGCGGCCGGGCCAGCCCGCGCGGGACGGGGGTGACGAGGCCGATCCAGTGGCTGGACAGCCCCGGGGTCAGCATGGGGACGCGCAGGATGAGCCGCTTGGGCAGCCGCGCCACGGCGGCGTAGCGGCGCATCATCTCCTCGTACGTGACCACGTCCGGGCCGCCGATGTCGAAGGACCGGCTGACGTCGGGCGGCATGGAGGCGCTGCCGACGAGGTAGCGCAGGACGTCCCGGACGGCGATGGGCTGGATGCGGGTGCCGACCCAGCTGGGGGTGACCATGACGGGCAGCCGCTCGGTGAGGTAGCGCAGCATCTCGAAGGAGGCGGAGCCGGAGCCGATGATGACGGCGGCGCGCAGGACCGTCGTCGGGACGCCCGAGGCGAGGAGGATGTCGCCGACCTCGGCGCGGGAGCGCAGGTGCGGGGAGAGTTCGTGCCGGGGGACGCCCCGCGGGACGAGGCCGCCGAGGTAGACGATCCGGCGGACCCCGGCGGCGCGGGCCCGGTCGGCGAAGGTCCGGGCGGCGGCGCGGTCGCGGTCCTCGAAGCCTCCGCCGGTACCGAGGGCGTGGACGAGGTAGTAGGCCACGTCGATGCCGCGCAGTGCCTCGCCGAGCGACGCGGGGTCGGTGACGTCGCCGCGCACCACCTCGGCGCGGCCGGCCCAGGGGTGGTCGCGCAGTCGCTCCGGTGAACGGGCCAGGCAGCGGACGCGGTGTCCGGCGTCGAGGAGTTCGGGCACCAGGCGGCCGCCGATGTAGCCGGTGGCTCCGGTGACCAGGCAGTGCCGGCCGGTCATGTGTGCTCTCCGCTCGTCGTTTCCACGCCGCGGGTGGGGATCCGGTCGGGCCCGCGGATCCGGATGCGTCCGTGGGGCACCACCATGCCGTTTCCCCGTACCCGTTCGCCCCACGACACATCCGACGTCCCCTGCGGCTCCGAAGTGAGCGTGAAGGAGGGAGCGAGATGACCGAGCGAGGACGACCGAGCACGGCCGTGGTCGGTGGGGGTGTCGCGGGGCTGACGGCGGCGTACGTGCTGGCCGGGAGCCATGACGTGACCCTGTACGAGGCCGACGACCGGCTGGGCGGACACGCCCACACCCATCGGGTGGAGGGCTCCGACGGCCTGGACCGGGCCGTCGATTCCGGCTTCACCGTCTACGACGACCGCACCTGTCCCCACCTGCTGCGGCTCTTCCGCGAGCTCGGGGTGGCCACCCGGCCCGCCACCCTGAGCATGTCCGTGCGCTGCGACGGATGCGGGCTGGAGTACGCCGGGGCGCCCGCGCCGCGCGGGCTGTCGGCCCGGCCCCGGTGCGCGCTGCGGCCCGCCTGCCTGCGGATGCTCGCCCGGGTGCCGGACTTCCACCGGCGGGCCCGGCGGCTGCTGGCCGCGCCCCCGGCCGCGCCCGAGGTGACCCTGGGCGAGTTCCTGGAGCTGGGCGGCTTCGGGCCGTACTTCACCGGGCACTTCGTGGTCCCGCTGCTGGCCTCCGTGTGGGCCGGGCCGCCGGACGGGGCGCTCGCGCATCCGGCGCGCCACCTGTTCCGCCTCCTCTCCCGGCACGGGCTGCTGTCGGTGGGCGGCTCGCCGCGGCGGCGTACGGTCGAGGGCGGTTCGGCCCGGTACGTGGAACGGATCCGGGAGGTGCTGGGCCCGGGCGCGGTCCGCGCGGGTGCCCGCGTACGGTCCCTCTCCCGTACGGCGGGCGGGGTCTGGATCACCACCGCCGACGGGGCCCCGGCGGCGTACGACGCGGTGGTGGTCGCCGTCCACGCGGACCAGGCGCTGGGGATCCTGGCCGATCCCACCGACGCCGAGCGGGAGGTGCTCGGCGCCATCCGCCACTCCCGCACCCGGACGGTGCTGCACACCGACGCCTCGGTGCTGCCGCGCGCGGCGGGGGCGCTGGGCTGCCTGCACCACCGCCTGTCCGGGTGCCGGCCGGACGGGGCTCCGGTGCAGGTCAGCTACGACATGAACCGGCTCCAGGGGCTGGCTGCGCCGGAACCGTACGTGGTGACGCTGAACGCCGGGGAGGGCCGGGTGCGGCCGGAGCGGGTGCTGGCCGAGATGGACTACGAACACCCGCTGTACACCGCGGAGTCGGTGGCGGCGCGGCGGCGGCTGCCCGCGCTGTCGGGGCCGGTGACGGCCTTCGCGGGGGCGTACCACGGCTGGGGGTCCCACGAGGACGGCTGCCGGTCGGGCGTGGCGGCGGCGGCCGCGCTGGGGGTGGTCTGGTGACGGGCGGCCGGGCGCGCGGGGCCGGGGCGGCGGCCGGCGCGCTGTACGAGGCCGACATCCGGCACGTGCGGGAGGGCGGGCACCGGTACTCCCTGCGCCACCGCACGTACCTGTGGCTGGTGGACCTGGACGCGCCGCCTCGGCTGCCGGTCCCGTTGCGGGCGCTGGCCCGGTTCGAGGCGCGGGACCACTTCGGCGGCCGGCTTCCGACGATCCGGGCGGGCCTGGACGGGTTCCTCGCGGCGCGCGGGGCGGCGCTGCCGCCGGGGTCGAGGGTGCTGATGCTGGCGCACGCGCGGGTGTTCGGGTACGTGTTCAACCCGCTGTCGGTGTACTGGTGCCACGGCCCGGACGGCGCGCTGCGGCAGATCGTCGCCGAGGTGCACAACCCGTACGGGGAGCGGCACTGCTACCTCCTCGGCCCGGAGGCGGCCCGGGAGGGGCGCGTGCCCAAGGAGTTCCCCGGCTCCCCCTTCCTGGAGGTGGACGGGGACTACCTGATGAGGCTGCCCGAGCCGGGCGAACGCCTCGAGCTGACCGTCCGGCTGGCGGGCGGGGCCGACGGCACCCGGCTGACGGCGACCGTGCGGGGCCGGCGCCGCCGCGGGGGCGTGCCCGGCCTCCTGCGCGCCGTACTGCGCCATCCCTGGTCCACCGCCGCCGTGGCGTTGTGCGTCCGGGTCCACGGCATCCGGCTGTGGCTGCGCGGCGTGCCCCTGGTGCCGCGCCCCCGGCACGTGCCCCAGGAGGGGGTGAGGTGACGCCGGCGGGCGGCGGTCGCGCCGGAAGCGGCTGGTCCGGGCCGTTGGTACAGTCCGGCCATGGCGGTGGACGAGCTCGACACCCGGATCCTGCGCCTGCTGATCGAGCAGCCGCGCACCAGCGTCCGCGAGTACGCCCGGATCCTCGGCGTGGCGCGCGGCACCCTCCAGGCCCGGCTGGACCGGCTGGAGCGGACCGGGGTGATCACCGGCACCGGCCCCGCCCTCTCCCCCGCCGCCCTGGGCCACCCGGTGCTGGCCTTCGTCCACATCGAGGTCACCCAGGGGCACCTGGACGAGGTCGGCGAGGCCCTCGCCGCCGTGCCCGAGATCATCGAGGCCTTCTCGATCACCGGCGGCGGGGACCTGCTGACCCGGGTGGCGGCCCGGGACAACGCCCACCTGGAGGACGTGATCCAGCGGCTGATCCGGCTGCCGGGCGTGGTGCGCACGCGTACCGAGGTGGCCCTGCGCGAGCGGGTGGCGCACCGGCTGCTGCCGCTGGTCGAGTCCGTGGGGCGGGAAGCGGCGGGACGGGCGGCCCGCAAACCCTGACAAGATGGTCTAGACAGGTAGGCAACCGGCAGGACGGGCACAACGGATGATTTCCGTCATATTCGATCTCGACGGCACCCTCGTGGACAGCGAGCCGAACTACTACGAGTCGGGCCGCCTCACGCTGGAGCGCCACGGGGTCCCCGATTTCACGTGGGAGCAGCACGCCCGCTTCATCGGCATCGGCACCCTGGAAACGCTGGAGGCCCTCAAGGAGCGTTACGGGCTGCGGGCCCCGGTGGAGCAGCTGCTCGCGGAGCAGAACGCCGCCTATCTGGAGCTGGCCCGCACCCACACCGAGGCCTACCCGCAGATGCGCACGTTCGTGGAGCGGCTGCACGCGCGGGGCGTGCCGATGGCCGTGGCCTCCGGCTCCTCGCGCGAGGCGATCGACGCCGTGCTGGCGGGCACCGGACTGGACGCCCTGCTGACGACGGTGGTCTCGGCCGAGGAGGTCGCCCACGGCAAGCCGGCCCCGGACGTGTTCCTGGAGGCGGCCCGCCGGCTCGGCGCGGAGCCGGCCGACTGCGTGGTCGTCGAGGACGCGGCGCCCGGCGCCCGGGCCGCGCACGCCGCCGGAATGGGCTGCGTGGCCATCCCGTACGTGACGGACACCGCCGACGACCCGGCGTTCGCCGCCGCGGGCCTGCTCTTCGCGGGCGGGCAGGCCGAGTTCAGCGCGGACGCGGCCCACGACTGGCTGCTCTCCCGCGAGGCGGGCACCGGCGGCCCGGGAACGGCCTGAACTGCCCCCGGGAACTGCCTCCCTGACGCCGTGTCCGCTCCTACGCTCGGGCCTCGGCGGCGGCGGGAGAGCACGCCGCCCGGACCAGAGAGGGCTCGATGGACATGAACAGGAACAAACTGGCGGCCGGCGGCGCCGCGGTCGTGATGGCGGCGGGGATCGCGATGACGGCGGTCGGCACGGCGAACGCGGCTCCGGGCGGCGCGCGGATCACCTCGGTGGAGCAGCTGCACCACCACCTCGCGCAGGCGGTGGCGCAGGAGCGGGCCCTCGGGCCGCAGGGCACCCTCGGCGACCCGGTCGGGCGTGAGGTGCTGGCGTCGAGTGACGCCGTAGACGGCTGACGGGCCGGGTGAGCACCGTGGGAAGCGACCAGACAGCAGCGGCCCCGGCGACCTGGTGCCCGAGCGGCGAAGCCCGGGCCCCCGAGTCCGTCGTCCTCGGCGTCCGTTCGGCGGCGGACGGGCAGGTGGCCTACCTCGCCGATCCGGTCCCGGCCTCCGAGGTCCTCGGCACCCTCCCCGAGGGGATCGAGCCGACCCGGGTCCTGCGCTTCGCCTCGCACTGCGTCTCCGCCTGCGTCAACCGGCGCGGCGACGACTGCGCCCTGGTGGAACGGGTCCTGACCCTGCCCGCGGCCACGGCGGACGCCCGCGCGGTCCCGCGGTGCCACCTGCGTGCCCGGTGCCAGTGGTGGCAGCAGTCGGGCGTCTCCGCCTGCCACCGCTGCCCGGCCGTCACGACGGCCACGTTCCGGGAGGACGAGCTCGCCACCCTGGTGGCGGATCCGTCCACGACCCCGGAGCAGCTGGCCGCCTGGATCGAGGCATCCGCCTGACCGACGGCCGGTGGCGCTTCCCCCGTACGGCGATGTCCCCCGCCGCCGTACGGGGGAAGCCGCCCGGGCGGGGCCCCGTCCCCGGGCGGGAAGATCCGGCGACCGTCCCGAGTTGGTAGAACCGTGAACGAAATGGCGCGGTACGCGGAAGCACCGGCAGAGGTGGACGTGGTGGTCGTCGGGGCCGGGCAGGCGGGCCTGTCCAGCGCGTACCACCTGGCCAGGGCGGGCATCGGGCACGTGGTGCTGGACCACGCGCCCCGGCCCGGCGGCGCCTGGCAGTTCCGCTGGCCCTCGCTCACCTACGGCAAGGTCCACGGGATGCACGCCCTGCCGGGGATGGAGCTGGTCGGCGCCGATCCGCTGCGGCCCTCGTCCGAGGTGATCGGGGAGTACTTCGCGGCGTACGAGGAGCGCTTCGGCCTGCGCGTACGCCGGCCCGTGGACGTGACGGCGGTACGCGACGCGGGCGACGGCCCGGCCGGCCGGCTGCTCGTGGAGTCGGCGTCGGGCAGCTGGTCGGCGCGGGCGCTGGTCAACGCCACCGGCACCTGGGACCGGCCGTTCTGGCCGCGCTACCCGGGCCAAGAGCTGTTCCGGGGCCGCCAGCTGCACACCGCGAACTACCCCGGACCCCGGGAGTTCGCCGGGGCCCGGGTCATCGTCGTCGGCGGCGGCACCTCGGCGGTGCAGCACCTGCTGGAGATCTCCGAGGTGGCGGCGGAGACCACGTGGGTCACCCGCCGGCCGCCCGTGTTCCGCGAGGGGGGCTTCGGCGAGGCCGAGGGCCGGGCGGCGGTGGCGCTGGTGGAGGAGCGGGTCCGGCGCGGGCTGCCGCCACAGAGCGTGGTCAGCGTGACCGGCCTGCCGCTCAACGAGGCCGTACGGGCGGGTCTGGCCTCGGGGGTGCTGGAGCGGCGGCCCGTCTTCGACCACATCACCGCGACCGGGGCCGCCTGGGCGGACGGCACCCGCGTGGACGCCGACGTCATCCTGTGGGCCACCGGCTTCCGGGCCGCCGTCGACCACCTGGCCCCGCTGCGGCTGCGCGAGCCGGGCGGCGGCATCCGGGTGGAGGGCACGAGGGCCGTACGGGACGAGCGCGTCCACCTCGTCGGCTACGGCCCGTCGGCCTCGACGATCGGCGCCAACCGGGCCGGCGCCGCCGCCACCCGCGAACTGCGCCGCCGCCTGTCGCGCGCC